>JAFXEA010000434.1 GCA_017521065.1 Kiritimatiellia bacterium
ATACGCACAGGCGCTGACCCATCCGAACGGAGCCGACGCACCTGGATGGGTATTGCCGGACTGTGCCTTTTCCCAATGCCAACCGCGCGCCATTCCTTCAGACACAGGAGATTCCGTCGCTCCAGATCCCCAAAATGGATCAACACACCGATAACCATTCGTCATGTCACCATATGCACACAATGATACTATGACGGCGGCAATCCGAACCATTCTTTCCATTCAACTCTCGCTTTCGTTCTCCAACTATGCAGACGTTTTACGGAACAACCGTAATGGGGAATATTTCTTTATTCAGATTTTCGTCCATTGCAACCGCAATCGACTCTCCCGGTTGTTTTCCTTCCAATGCGCCGTCATTGCCAATAGATGCATAACTGGCGCGGAATGCGACCAAAGGACACCACTTGCTTTCCGGATTCTTACGACGCTCTATATAATCCGCGTCGTAGCAACCCCATTTGATCGGCCCTTTGAGTCTTGTCGACTCAAGCGCCAGGCGGTCTCCGACCTTCACCTTCAAGGGATTGGTGTGAATCACGCGATCCTGTCCTCCACCCACGCGGGTAAAGAAGACGAGCCCCTTCCCGGGATTGATCTGAACGGCATCGAACGTCTGTTCGTAGATCGTCCCCTTAATCTTCTTAGGCAACTTACCGCACCATTCTCCGGAACCATAGAGATAATCACGGTCGAGCATGTCACACGGCTCTGCGACATACAGGATGCCGTTCTGGAACGTCTGGCGTTCGGAATGGTGATGGCCCGTAATGGAAAGCATGATCTTTCCGCGAGCATTCGAGAAATCGAAGTTCCGTCCCTTCACTTCAACCTTCCCTCGGTTCTGATACGCTTCGCACAGGTGACGGAAAGGCGCATACCGTTTGACTTCATCCTCCCAGCCAACCAGACTCGCAATCGGAATGTGGTGGATGAGTACGGCAGTCCAACCTTCCTTCATCGTGCCGAGAGCCTTCTCGGCAAGCCAATGCAACTGCGGTGCATTCATGCCGGGAACCACGCCGCATACCTTCTGCGTCAAATCAACGCTGTCGGTGGTGTCGGCAATGATGTACCGCACCTTCGAACGAGAGTTGTCGAAATATCCGTAGCATGCATACGGGTCTTTTTCATTCGTTATAAAACTGCCGCGCGTAAATTTACCTGCGATCGTCGCCTTCGTTTCTGGAGCAGAGAATGTTAGCCCGCTCTTGAAAGTCTTGTCAGCGCAGATGATGAAATCATGATTGCCCCTCGCAAAATACGCTCCAAGTCCAGCTTTGGAAATCGGCTCCACCCAGTTTCGGCAGAACACATCGACAGTCCGATCCAAAGATTCGCGACAGGAACCTGAGCCATCAGCGACATACGCATACGGTAGATCGCCGCCGAAGAACACATTGTCTATCGGCACTTTCCCCGCCAAGGCGGCGATGATCTTACCGGACTGGGCGCTGTTCACCGGCACATGTATATCCGCAAGGAACCAGAACCCGTCTGTCGACTCTTTTGCGCGCGAATTGATCTTTTGCGCAATTTCCTCAAGATAACCATCGTAGTATGGCGGCAATGAAGGCTTTTTCGCTCCGAACGCCGGAATCATTCCGGATGCGAGCGACAATCCGCCGCCCAAAAAAACGCGTCTGGTACAGCAATCCATGTATTTACTCATTTCGGATCTTCCAACCGTTCCAAAGGTTCAACGTGCACAAAACCTTCTGCCGCGTGCACATATGCGGTATCGGGGTCAGCATAGAACTTGCAGCCGGCGAGCTTTGCAAAACCGGCCAGAACATGGGTCGGCAACGCTGGGATACCGCAAAACACATCAATTCCCTTGCCGGTCTTGCGCATCGCCACCGCCGCTGAACCATCCGGCCACTTCGCCAGAACATCCGCCTCGGCGGCTTCCACGGCAAATAAAGGATCCACCACCCACAACCCTTGCCAGGAGTCTGGGAATCCGAGCGCCTTGCCCGCAGCGGTCGATGTCACCTTTGGATGGGCCGCCGCAATGCGCTTAGCCTTGAATCCGGTCGTCCTGAATATGTTTTCATCATCCCTGCCTTTTTCAGAAAGCCACCCGGGCGCCCAGCACCAAACACGGGTGACATCCGGTTGCAACTTCCGGTGACGGGCGATGGCGACCCTCTCCGCCGTACCGGCGTAGAATGAGGATGTGAATATCTGGAGCTTCGCCGACGTCAACCGTCCAGCGAGCGCATCCGTCACGAAATACTGTCCGTACGGGACTCCGCAGCGTTCCAGCCCTTCGCGGGCGCGTTTGATGAGCGGCTCAAACGCGACACGCGAACCGGCGGCGGCGAACAGCATGCTGCGTTCGTCAAGCAGCAACGCGATTTCCGGCGAAAAACGTGTGCGGCGGGAGAGCATCTTTTCCTCCAACGGACGCATTGTCTCCATCACGCTCCAAAGATCGCGGTCGTTATACCAGCCACGTCCTGTGAGATCCATCCACCAGCTCGCTCGACCGCGCATTATGCAGGATGCGAGATTGTTCCTCAACTGGCGCATGGTCTGGGCCTTCTTCGGACGGATCCAACCGCCGGCAAGCTCAAGCGCGTTGGTGTGCGTCACGAGATAGGTGCGAGTGTCGTCTTCGTCCAACGGCATGATTCCGCGAAGTATGGCGGATTCCGCGGCGACCTGCGTCATCGTCGGCGCGAGATACCGGCGGTTCACGTAGGAAAACGGCGAGCACAGCAAGTCGATATTTCCCGCAGCCTTCCTGAAGAGCTGTTCAGATCCGTAGTCGCCGGTTACCGCCGCGCCGTTCGGCACCGTCGTATGTTCAAAGCCATATCCATGAAACACCATCACCAGTTTGCGACCTTCCGACCCTCGCCGCGCGGCGGCGGCCATCGCCGCCACAAAGTCCGCCATCTCGTCCTGTTCGAACTGCGAGAACAGCACCATCTTCCTATCGGCCACCGGATCCCGGAGCATGCCGCCCTTGTGCGAACGCCTTTCCTCCGGTGTAGGGATCTCGGCTGTATCCGCACCCTTCTCGCCGCGAGCCTTGAGCCACTTGCGCCATGCATCGCGCACAGGAGTCTCCAAACCGTGCAAAACCGGACCGAGCGACTCCATGTAGAAGAACTCTCCGTAGCTCTGTCCTGCTGGATGTATGCCGCCATAATTCCGAGGATACGCTCGGTACAGATGACGCACAAGCCTCTCCAGATGCTTCGCCACTTGCTCACGATAGTCGTGCGCCGATACCGAGGCTATTCTACCGTACTCCTTGCCGTCATCGAACTTCATCTGCCAATCCGGATTTTTTTCGAGCAGCCATTTCGGGGCGTTTATGTATACGCGCGGAACGAGCAGCGCATCGGGATGCACGGCCAGAATACGATCAAACAAAGAGTCAACCTGATCCCACCGGGGTCCCCTGCTCGGATCTTCCCAACAAAGCGTCATCGGAAACGAAATGAGTCTCACTCCGGCATCACGGCAATGAACAAGCGTCTGGAAAAAGGGATTTTTCGAATCTGGAACATCGTACGCCCGACAGCCGAAAAAGAAGCGGGGCGGCACAGGCTTGCCGTCTATATGAAGGATCGGGCCACCCTGCGTCTGGCGCACACGCACCTCCACACACCCGGTCATCGGCACCGGTTTTTCAAGCTCCACAACCTGCGAACTCGTACGCACTCCATCTGCAGTCTCAAGATTCAGATAGAACGCAGCCGTCGCCGGAGGCAACTCAACCTTAACCTTGCCATCAACAATCCGCGCATCCTTGCTGTGCCAATAACGGTCGAACCACAGCTCACACTCGTCCACCCTGTCCAAAGTGTAGTCGATCGTCGCCTTTACCGCCTTGCGCCCTTTTGCCTCGACGAACGCCGCTTCTGCTGTATTGCCAAAAATCTCCACCTTGCCGAATTTCGGCATCGGAGCCTTGCCCTTCAGGTAGTGGTCAGCCAACGCAACAAGCTCTTTCGCCTCTTCGCTTATCGGCCCGTGCGTGTGCACCATCCGCACACGGTAGGTGGCATAGCCTCCCGCAGGTACGACCTTGCGGCACTCCTCAACCGAAGGCAATGAAAACCATGGATCGTTTGATCCGTCAAGCCAATGCATCGGAACCTTGGAACGAGGGAGATAGTTTATTGGATCCCACCGTTCCTTCCATTTTGGTACATTGGCCTCGCCAAGAATCTCGACGTTCTTCTTCCAAGCAGGAGCCTTTACGAAATTCGCGCCGCAACCGTACACCGGTGCCGCAAATCTGAACCGGTCGTCTATGGATGCCGCAATGCAGGTGAGGAAACCACCCCACGACACTCCCGTCACACCAATCCGTTCAGGATCGACATCAGGCAGAGAACGCAGGAAGGAATTCGCTCTGACCACCGACGCCACCGCATGATACACCCACTGGTCTTCATCAGCATCACCCATCGACCAGAAGCTCCCCCAACCCGAAGGTCCAGCCCACGAATGACGGAAATGCTTGCGCTGTTCGCTACCGAGCACGTTGCCGCTTACAGAGCCGCACGTATCCATCGAGATGGCCGCATAACCCTTGGAATTCCAGAACTTCACCCATCGGTGGAACGCACTGCCGCCGCCACCGTGCACAAGCACCATCGCCGGCACCTTCTCGCCTGGCTTGTGGGCGGGTATACCGTAATACGCGAACACCCGCGTTGGCTTGCCCTTGAACGGCAGACCATCGAAGAATGTGACCTGCACACCGGTGTTCGTAGCATACTGCGACGCATCGTATGTTCGCGGAGCCGTCTTTAGCAGGTCCATCGGCCACTCCACCGCAGCGACAGATGCATTGATGAAGGCAACCGTAAATGCGGTCGCAAAGAATCCAGTTTTAAAACTTCTGAATGACATGACTTTCCTCTTATTGTTGCGGGTCAATCTTCCTCAAACCCATGTAGCACTTCACGCGCAATCCCGTATCCAGCTTGTCCGCCACATAGCCCGGTGAAACCCCTTCACGATATGCCGGACGGCAGACAAATGCGTTCTCACCCCACGATCCGCCTTTGCGGACGCGGGAGGTCGGAGATGCACCATCAAGGCTGTTCGCACCATTTGCGTTCACTGCACCGTTGTAGGCTGAAATGCTCTCCGCTTCCTGATACCAATCAAGGCAGGATTCCATAACACCGCCAAGCATATCATAAAGTCCCCATACATTCGGCGCATAGCTACCCGCGATCGGCACACCATTGGTGACTCCCTGACTCTTGGCGTTGGCAATTATGTTCGCCTGATTCAATGTAACCGTACCATCTGAACCCACATACCATTCCGACGCCTGATTCCTGCGGTAGCGTCCGATTCGATCCATTTCCGGATCGGACAGCCTATCCGCGTATGTCATCCGCATCTGGACTCCAGTGCCGTAATAGTTGTGTCCGTACCCGGCACGGCAGGCATATTCCCATTCCGCTTCCGATGGCAAATCGAAATCAATCGTCCTCCCGCTTGTCTGACGCATGATGCCGAGCAGCGAGCTGTCGTTAGGAGCGGCAGGATACAGGGAAGTTCCACGGATGCCATTGTAGGTCAGCCTCGCCTTGATGCGCAAATAACGTTCAAGCACAAAATCCTCAGAACCGTCATCTGCGCCTTTCAAGATACGGTACTGTCCTTGGGTAAGCGGAAAGACTGCAAGATAGTAGTTGCGGTACAGAGTTGCCTTATGTGCGGCCTCCCGATTTTCGTAACCTTTTCCAGAAACTTCAAGATTGACATCAGACCCCATCGTATAGGTGACTCCAGCCGCCTTGATCTTCCTGAACACCATCAGTCCCATACGGTAGTCGATATTGTCCAGCAATCCACCCGGCAGTGCATTGGTGGAAGCGTAGTAGCGCACCCGATCATCGGCGGTGAGGTTTGCCTCGACCTGCGCCAACGAATAGACCATGTAGTCCGGGGTGTCGTCCATCGGCCACGCCGTGACCTTTGCGCGGACCGTCGCCGTATCCGTAGGCATATCCACCTCCGGCACAAACGTTATCGTTCCAGCCGTTCCGGTTATCTTGCGGTTCACATCGCCAAGCGCACGCGACACGACCTTGTCATCCATGGCAATCCATGAGGATCCGCTGTTGGTTTCGACCGAAAGCGTTATCACCGCCGGACCGTTCGCAAGATCATAGGTCACGGTGACCTCTCTACCGTCCGTCACAGACATCTCTACGTTAGAGACCGTCGGCGTCACCGCCGTCGCAACCATCGCCGTCATCGCGGCAGAAATAGCAATAGTCTTTTTCATATCTCCTGCTCCTTCCCTCTGCTTCACTTCAGCCCCGCCCGGCAGCACAAACGTGCGCCTCCTTGCTGTGAATCACCTGGATAGCCCGGAGAAGCTCCCGTACGATAGGCCGCACGGCATGTGCTGGCGTTGCTCAAGTAGCATCCACCGCGCAACACCCGTGTGGTACTGGTTTCTCCGGTCGCCGTCTTTGTTCCATCAGAAGGGTTGATGTTGACCCTCCCATTCAACGCAGTTATGTCCGCCTGATACCAATCCAGACACCATTCCCAGATGCCGCCATGCATGTCATATAATCCATATGCATTAGGTGCGTAGCTACCGGCGATGGGTGTGCCATTCTCCGGCCCCTGTGCGGTTCTTGTCACTTCGTTGGTGTAATCCTCCCAGGTCTTGTGCCAATCGTTCGCCTGATTGTAGCGGAATCGGCCCGGCATGCCATAATCGGTCGTGTACGGATAACCGTCGATGAACTTGTATTCCGTACCGTCACCCCAATGCATGACCGGCTGATTCGCACGTGCCGCAAACTCCCATTCGGCCTCGCTCGGCAGTTCCCAATCGTCGATCACACCAGCCGTCAACGTCCGCATTTTACCGAGAACCGATCCGGCGTCTGGCGGCTCCGGCCAATTGGTGCTGCGCATTACGAAACTGAACGTCTGCTTGTAATACACACGGTCGCAGATGCGCATCGCCCGGTCTATCGGGAAGCCTCCTGTAGCTCCGCCGTTCACGTCAGGGTAGTAGATAGCCGCCATCTGCGCTACGGTAAGCGGGAACACCCCAATGTAGTAGTCGTTCGTCAGCGTCACCGGATGCATGGTTTCCGGCGGAAACCCCGTCACTGAATCGTTGCCCGCGCGCCCCGGCGTACCGACAGGCGAACCCATCATCCATCGAACGCCACGTGCGTGCATGCGCTTCATCACCAACTGCGACGTACGGTACTCGCGGTTCGCAAGCAGGCCACCGGGCAGCTCGTTCGTCGAAGTGAAGTACCGCACGCGATCCGCCGCCGCAATGCCGTTCTCTACGAGCGCTACCACCATGTAGTCGGGCGTGTCATCCAGACGCCAAGCCGTAAGGTTTACGCGCAGATTTCCGGAAACGATCGCTTCTTCCAGACCCATCCTGTCAACGTTCCAGCGTATTGTTCCGGTTTCTCCGTCAATCCGCCTGAACACATCGCCAGATGCGGTGGAAAGGCACTTGCCGTCCAACGCCACCCAGCCGTTCGGGCCATTGGTTTCTGCAGCGAACGTCACCACCGCCGGCGCGTTGGCGAGGCTATAGCTTATCATCACCGTGCGGTCGTCGTCCTGTGTCAGACTCGCAACCGTCGCCTTTGGCGCGGCAACAGACGATGCCGCAGACCCTGCTTCCCCCTCAGCCGCCGCCATAACCGCGGCTAACGCAAACGAACAAACAATGATTCTTTTCATGATCGTCCTCCACTCACTTCAAGCCAGCTCTACAGCAGACGCGAAATCCTGCCTCTTGCGAATCGCCTCCATACCCAGGCTCATGGCAATGGCGCGACGAAGGTCGACATTCGCAAGCCACATGACACCACGCGCCACCTCTCTGCACACGGTTCGGCCGCTCCACCTGCGTTCCGTCGAGCCGATTCTCCCCGTTGGCGTTGACCGCACCGCCATAGGCTGTGATGTCATCCTGATAGTAGTCCAGACACCACTCCAGCACGCCTCCGCACATGTCATAAAGACCAAAAGCGTTCGGACGGTAGCTTCCGGCAATCGGTGTACCGTTCAGAACACCTTGAGACACGCCGTTCGTGTTCCAGTCCTGCCAGTTCGCATACCATTCCGTCTCCTGGTTGAAACGGTACCTGCCCGGCAACGTGGCGTCATGATTCCTGTCGGAGGAGGTATTCAGCATCGGAGTACCGTCACCCCACTGGTTTTCGCCAAATCCGCCTTTTGCCGCATATTCCCACTGCGCTTCACTCGGCAAATCAAAATCGAACGCGCCCGCAGTCATGATGCGCAGTTTCCCCAACAGCGAATCCTCCGATGGCGCCAACGGATAAAGACGGTCTCCTCGGGCATAAGGTTTATTCTTGCCATATTTCAGGACATCCCGGATGCGCATTTCCCCGTCGATCCTGAAAGATGTCACGATCGGTGCACCGTTCATCAGATCTGTCTGTTTCTGGGTTACAGGAAACACGCCGAGATAATAGTTGTTCGACAACGTCACCGGATGCGCCTTTTCACGGGCGGCGTTCCTGCCGAATTCGCAGATAGACCCCATCGTCCAGGTAACATCCCTTGCCATTATCTTTTTCAGCACCAGATGCGTCGTGCGATATGCGGCATTGCCCAAAAGCCCTCCGCCAGGCAGGGAATTGGTGGACACGTAATACCGAACACGGTCAGCGGTATTTTCACCTGCACGAAGATCGACCACCATGTAGTCCGGCGTATCATCCACAGGCCAAGCCGTCAATTTCGCACGAGCTCCTCCGGCTCCAACCTTCATGTCCGGCCAGGCTTTCGCCGCAAGCCAATATATCCTGCCGCTTGTACCTGTCACTTTACGGTTTGCGTCCCCGCTTACCGCGCCATCGAATGCATACACTTTCTCTAGACCGATCGATGCCCATCCGTTCGGCCCATTCGTTTCGACATCAAGCGTCACCACCGCCGGACCGTTCGCCAGATCGTAGGTCACCAAGACATTGCGTCCGCCTGGCTGAGACATCTGGACATTTGACACAGTCGGCAAAGCCGCGGAGGCAGACATTCCTGCGAGCGCCGCCATCACCGCAAAAGCAAAAGACATCTTACTCATCTGGAACGCTCCTTTCTCAACGAAGAATCAAAACACTTCCCAACGGCATGGTACTGAGGCTCCCTGCGGAGGAAAGCCCTGTCGTATTGCGACGTGTTTCCGTGACATCAGCGGAAACCTTTGCGGAGGTTGTTCTGGCGGCCGCAACCGTGCTTTCGGTACTCACGGATGAATACACCTCATAAGTCTGCGTTCCGGCGTTCACAATGCATGAACGTGCATTAGCTGCAATAGATATGGCAAAAACCACAGACTGCGCAATAAGCATCATCGGCATCAACCGATGGAAAGCAACATTCTTTCTTGACATTCTTCATTCCTCCAATACGCCTTAAAACAGTGCATAGTGAAGTATAATTTGTATTTTTTTTTTTTGTCAAGATTTTTGCTTTCAGTGATATATGCACCGGATTTTCAATATATCAGGCTCACCGATTGTGCATGACAAGTTTCCACCCCTGTGGCAGAACGGTTTCGTACTTAGGGCATCCGTCAGTGCCGCGACTCCATTTTACATTAATTGATTCATCCTTTGATACGGGCAGTGTCGCCTCGCACCATTCCAGTGGGATGCCTTCAGGCGCCGACAGATGAACGGTTTTGGTTTTGCGGTCGATCTGTTTAACCCCCAGTGCATCGCGCGCAAGCAGCCACGCCGCCTGACACGGGAATCCGTGACAGCAGCTGAACCCGTCCGTCCCGACAGATTCCCATAGTGTGCCGGTTTTTTCAGCCATCGGCAGAAAACAGGATTTCACCTCATCCAGAACCCGGGCGGAAAGCCCGGCTTCGGAAAGCAGCCCAAACCGGGTGCTATATCCGAAAAGCATGTTCGACGGCCAAAGGCGAGGATGTGCCCCCTTCACACGTTTCGGACCAAGCTCCTCCACCAGTCTGCGCCAAAGCTCAGGATGGGACTGCGGTGTGGCGGTCTTCGAAAGGAACGCAAAATACTGGCAGACCTCCGTAC
>JAFXEA010000435.1 GCA_017521065.1 Kiritimatiellia bacterium
ACCGAGGCAAAGGCTAAAAACTCCTGATGAATACTCTTAAGGCTCTCATACTTTTCACCTGTCGTTCCATCTTCTTCAACAATAGCTCCAAAGTGATCTTTATTGCCGCTCTAGACATACCAGTAAAGACCGTGCGCACCATAGGCTGCGGTAGTATGGGCGAGGAATCGCATCTCGTCTGCGTTCGGTATACGCGGCGAAGTGGGGGACGCCCGCTCGCCCACCCGCCACGTGCAGGACTGCAGACCGTTCCAGAACGGAATCCTGCGGGCGGCGGCGTTCTGCTGGATTATGCCGAGGTTGAGGAAGTAATGTCCGCCGTCACCGTTGTTCTTGAAGTGGTAATGGTCATACGTCAGCAGTTCTGGCTGGAAGAGTTCGCAGAAGAGCCGCACGTGCTCCCAGTAGGCGCTGATACGCTCCATGCCGAATCCCAGCACATTGTCTTTGCCGCCGACGCCGAGCTGATTGTGGTTAGCATACGTAGGAAGAAGGTTCACCCAGACCGCATGCCTGGGATCAACTGTGCGGATGAACTCCTTCTCGCGTCCGAGCGACACGAACTTCCCTACAGAAGGTTCGTCCGTAAGCTCGTAGATGTAGAGCGCCGGATGGTTCTTCACGCGGTTTATGCGCTCTGCAAGCGGAGCCGTGCGCAACGGATCGCTTATATCAACCTTGTATATCACGCGGAGACCGTATTTAGCCGCCACGTCCAGCTCTTCATGCGTCTTCGCCCATACGGTGTTGAATCCGCCCTCCTTGAACTGCTTTGCCCAGAAATCGTTGATGCGCTCCTTCTTCCAGAAGCAACCCGGTCCGCCATAGTAGGTGACGACAGGTTCGCCTGGATCCCATATTTCTGCGGCAGGGAGCGTCATGCCACCCATTGCCACCATGGCGGCGGTCAAAGCCCAAAGTACATTCCCCTCTAATGCATTCCTCCCTGTACCATCATTTCTCATAAACATCACCGACCTCCTGCATTGTCGTCCAAGCAATAGACATGGAATCCGATCGGACCGAATTCGTCCTCGAGAACACCGCCCGGACATTTCACCTTGCGGTTTTCACGCATCGCTTCGGCGGTCTCGCCGACGGCATCGATGCGGAAACGAACCTTGACGTTCTCCATTGTCGCATTGACCGCGATCAAGTACGCGTTGCCGCCATGCCGCTTCAGGAGATATGTGATGGTCGGCCCACCGAGTTTGTTGCTTCTCGGACCACTCACAACTTCAACTGACGGTTGAACTCCGGTGCGTTCAAGAAGCGCGGGCGACAGCTCCTTTATCCATGTGGCGAGTTCGCACATATCCTTCCAACGATCTGGCGCGGAGGTCATGCCCTCGTTGTGTGCCTTGCGCTTCTTGTCGTAAAAGCCGCCATATGTGTACCAAGTGATGCCGTTTGCTTCGTTGGCGAGTGCTGCAAAGCTCGTGGCGAAAAGCTGCTGTTTGGACGGGAAATGCTGCCAGCCGAGCCAGCCCTTGAACCACTGCATGATCGGCCAGACCGAACGTTTCCTGCCATCGCCGAAATCACGCATCTCACGATGCACGCCCTGCATGTCGCGGATGGTAACCGCCACGCATATCGCGTCGCGGGGATCGCCCTCCCATCCAAGCACCGGATATATTTCCGGCATGAACACATCCGCACCTGTCACATACGGCGCAAAGTTGGATATCTCCCTGTTCGAGAAAATCACATCCGCCTGACAGGTGATGCGCGTTGGATCGACCGCCTTCAATGAGTTGTGGTAGCAAAGCAGCTCTTCAGGCTTTGTGTTTATGCTTGTGTCGTCACCGATGTACCAAGACAGAATCTCAGGATTGTTGCGCCCTTTTTCGAAAAAGTTCTTGTGCATGTGACGACCGCCAACCCAAAGTTTGAACCCATACTTGCGTGCAGCGGCAAGGAATTCATTATCCCAGGTGTTGTCGTACGTGTGCGCAAAGTTGAATCCCGCCGCCTTCAGCCCCTCGAACGCGACATCATAATCCATTCCGTTGAATTCGCGTTTGCACACTCCATATGCACCGATCGGGAAAAACGGTTTGCCGCCCACGAGCACCATGCCGTCGTCGCGCAAGGCAACCTTCGGAACGTCTGGAACTTCCCCGATGAAGAAGGCGAGCCGATTGGTGTAGCTGTTGCCGTGCATGTCGGCAGCGACCACACCGACAGAGTGAAGTCCATCTTTCCATGATGGCATTACGCCCGACTGAACCAAAACATCACCTTCGCGGACGAAAGTCGCCGTCATGTCCTTCCCGTCAACGGACACCTTCACCGAACGCCAATCGACGCATGATTCATCGGAAAGCTTCAGCCGCAGACGTTCCGACCTGTCTTTCGTAGGAGTCTTGCTTACGACAACAATCCTTGGAGCTATCTTGTCCTTCAGTGGCATCCAGTTGCGGTCGACAACATTTCCGATGCGCACCTCCTTCAACAGAGGAGTCCTGTCGGACGAAGAAAGGAGCTGCGCTTCATACTGCACATATGGGAACTTTGCATCAAATGGTTTCGTGTAGAATGATTCCGACGTACCGTCAGGACCGACAAAGGAAGCCGCAAAAAGCGACTTCGCGTCAACACCGCCACGTATGCGAAAACGCACGGACGTCCCTTTCGGGGTTTCAGCCTTCCATGAGATGCGTCCGCCCTTGCGGATGGAGGAAACTAACCGGCCCTCATCTAGATACACGGGAGAACCGACGGAAAACGACATCTCAATGTTGCGATAGATTACCTGCTCTCCGACGCCAACATCCGGTTTGTCGCAACCGAACTGGACAGCGACCTCTTTCGCTCCAGTCGGGACATCTGCCGACGTGCGTATCCGTACGGTCCCCGCCTTTTCCACCTGATAGCACATAGAGGCGTGAGGCATCGCCTTGCCATCCGCACCGTACCAATGGAAAATGTTATTCCAGCCGACCACCTTGCCGTCCGTCTCGGGAAGTGCGCAAGGCGAAGTCATCACAAAAGACAGGAAGCACTGTTTTGCGCCTTTCGGCACGGCGATGCGAGGCGAAACCGTACGCCAGGCCGTATCGCATTTCCCTGTGGGGCCGCCGATGCAAAGAACCTGTACGCCATCAACAACCTTGCCCGGCTCGATCTTCTGCCGGTTCATGTAGTTGACGCACTTCCATCCATCCCACGGCAGATTCACCGGATTGCGTCCGGTTTCAAGGCACGTCAACGCCTGACGCTTGATGCATATGCCGTCGCATGAAGCAAAAGTTGCGCCTGCCTCATGAGCCTTTACGGACAACGCACTGCATACGGCAACAACAGACATTGCCGCCGAAAAAAGAACTGTTGATCGCATGCTGATTTCTCTCTTCCCCTCCAATGTTTCCAAACAGAGAGAAATATACCAAAATCATTTTTTTTTTCAAGGGAAACTTGTGCGATCATTGCTTTAAACATGGCGTGCGCCGCATCCGAAGGAAACGGGACACTCGACATACAGCGCACGCAGACAGACAAGGCTCCGGTGCCACCATGGGCGGCACCGGCTCCACAAGTTGAGCGTCAGAAAATCTCACGGACTGCATCGTCGATTCCGCCGACATCGACCACCTTGTCCTGCGTGACAGGGGCAGTCTCGAGCGCGGCGAAGGCAGGCGGTGGATTGTCCAGCACGTCTGCGCCGAAAGCGCGCTGACACGTCTCGGGGAACTTGTACGGCGTGGCGGTCGCGGCGATGACGCACGGAGCTCCGTCCGGAAGACCAAGCTTGCGGGCGACAGCCGTTGCGACGGCGGTATGCGGATCAAGCACATAGCCGCAAGCTTCGCGCATGCGGCGCATCTCGACCTCGGTCTCCTCGGGCGTGGCGACGCCGCCGGAGAAATCGGCGAAGAGCCTGGCCTTTGCGGCATCATTCAGCTCGTAGCGTCCCTTCTCCGCGAAATCCTTCATGAGACGGGCGACTTCACCGCTGTCGCCATCGTTGAGGATCCAAAGCAGACGCTCCACATTTGAGGACTTGCGGATATCCATGGATGGCGAGTTCGTGACGGTGAAGCTCTCGCCCGGATCGTAAACGCCGGTCGCGACGAAACGCGCAAGCACGTCATTCACGTTGGATGCGCACACGAACTTGCGAATCGGTGCGCCAAGCATCTTCGCATAGTAGGCGGCGAGAATGTTGCCGAAGTTGCCGGATGGCACAACGACATCGAACGCCCCCTTGTCCGCAAGACGCGCCGCTGCCAACAGGTAGTAGCCGATCTGCGGAACGAGACGCCCCGTGTTGATGGAGTTGGCCGAGGAAAGAAGAGTGCCGGCCTTTTCGGCCTCTGCGCGGAACGCCTCGTCGGCGAAAATACGCTTGACCGCAGCCTGCGCATCATCGAAGTTGCCGCGGATCGCAATTCCATGGACGTTCTTCGCGGTCGGCGTGGTCATCTGGAGACGCTGGACGCGGGACGTTCCCACGTTCGGGAAGAATACTGCGATCTCAACGCCCGGAACGTCGCCGAAGCCAGCCATTGCGGCTGAACCCGTATCCCCGGAGGTTGCGGTGAGAATCAGCACCTTGCGTCCGTCGGCGAGCTTCTTTGCGGAAGCCGCCATCAGCACAGGGAGAACCGAAAGCGCAACATCCTTGAACGCACCAGTCGGGCCTTGGAAAAGCTCAAGTATCTGAAGTCCATCCGCCTCTACGAGCGGAATGGGATTCTCTGCGGGGAACTTCGCAAGAAGGTTCGCGATCGCATCCTCGCGCACTTCTGCGGGAATGTCGTCGAAGATAGCTCCAAGCGCAAGACGCTCCGCGTCCGCAAGGCTCTTTATGGACGCGATGGCCGACGGATCGAGCGGTTTCACGCTCTTTGGCACATAAAGACCGCCATCCGGCGCAAGGCCGCGCAATACGGTATAAAGCGAATCCGCCTCGACATTGGAACGAGTGCTGGTGAATTTCATTTCAGAAAAGCCTCCATTGAAAATCTTGAAACGTGATGGTACGATTAGCCCATCTCGGCACGGATTGCGAGTGCGGCGGCAACCGGATCCTCGGCGGCAAGTATGGGACGCCCCACCACCAGGTGCGTCGCGCCGTCACGAACGGCGTCCGCCGGAGTCGCGACACGCTTCTGGTCGCCGACCGCAGCACCGGCAGGACGCACACCGGGCGTGATGAAAAGCGTACCGGCCTTGAGAGCCTTCGAAAGTTCGCCGACCTCCTTCGGGGAGCAGACCAATCCGTCCGCACCGTTCGAGGTCGCAAAGGAAGCCATCGCCCTGACCTGCTCGGCGGGGGTGCGCCCCACAATGCCGACATCGGCAAGATCGCTCTGGTCGAGGGACGTAAGAACAGTCACCGCAAGGATCTTGGGAGCCGCCGCGCCAAACGCCGCCGCCGCATCCGCCGCCGCGCGGATCATCGCCTTGCCGCCGACGGAGTGGATGGTCATGAGATCTACGCCAAGCTTGCCGCCGGAGGTGACTGCACGTTCGACCGTGCGCGGAATGTCGTGGAACTTGAGATCGAGGAACACCTTCTTGCCGAGGTCCTTCACTGCCTTGACCACATCAGGCCCCTCCGCCGTATAAAGCTCAAGACCAATCTTGTAGAAACCGACCGCATCACCGATCAGTTACACCTTCTCAACCGCCTCTTCCCTGGTCTGGACATCCAAGGCTACGATCAACTCCGCCATTTCAATTCTCCTTTAGATTCTTAAATCCAACAATGAGACTCTATTATACCATAATCGGAGCGATGGGAACTGCACAATATAGCAAGGCGGATGTCATAAATCAATTTGGTTGGCTAGTTTCTGGTTTCACCGTGAAGAAAGCCGCTCGATCTCACGTGCGAGGAGAGCGCGATGAGCTTCGATACCCACTGGAGACTTGCTGAAATCTGCAAGCGACCTCGAAACCGTCGGAGGCACTTTCAGCAGAGGATTTGACGGATCAAGCCTTTTCAGTATAGTGAAATATTCATAGTCCTCAATGCCATCCCGAAGCATCTCGCCGCGAATGGAGCCGACAGGATCATCGAAGTTCGGTCCTGCCTTGAGTTTTGAGTTGCGGCACGTTATGTCCTCAAACACGCTCTCGGGGGGATAGAAGATGCGTCCATCGCCATTGCCCCATGCCGCCGCGCTTGGATTCCAGGCCTGCGCATCGACATAGGGGTTCTGCGGACGCTCCCTGTCGGGGTAGACCGATTTGGATGTCCACAGATTTGATGTCCAGATAAGGATACCCGTCACCTTTTCCGCCCAGCTCTGCCACAGCCAGGTGCGCAGCTCAACGGCAGGATGGTCGATGAACTCGGTTGCGTACGGGGCACGAGGATTCGTGCACACGTAAAGCCAGAACTCCTCGCCCATTCTTTGACGCTCCCTTGCAAGCGGGCTTTCAAGGTCCGGAGCGATCGGACACCACGTCTGCGGACCGCCCAGCAGGTCACGTCTGCACGGAGACGTAAGGAACCGACGCAACTTGGGCGCGTACTTGGCAAGTTTCGCGAATCCGTTCATTACAAACGCATTGTCCTTCTCCGGCGGTTCGTCAAAGCAGTATATGTAGGTGCGGTCAAGCCATCCCTTTTCCTCAAGATGGTCCTGAACGCCCTTGAGCAGTCTGGCAAGCCTCACCTCATACCGTGGGTCGCCTTCCTTGACTCCAGATATCTCAGGTTCTTTTCTGTGCTGAGCATCACCACCGCCAAGTCCGAGTCCACCGGAAATGCGCATCGCCGTAAAGTGATATTTGTTGAACCCCTGCTCAATTCCTTCGTCCCATTCCCTCCAGTTGAACACAGGCTCGTCGCCCTCCCATTTCGGATACCACCACTTACGTCCGTACGTGGCACCTGCAGATGCCGAGATGTGGTATTCGGAGAACATCTGCATATACTTGTCGTACATGCGCAGACGGTCCTCTTTCTTTTTGAGACCATGATACTGATCCACCATCGAATTGTAGAATCCAAAGAGCGACTTGCAGGTCATCCTGTCCGGCAGTTCAAATCCATACACCTCCACAAAAAGCGGAACTCTACGCTCAAACCTCCTGAACAGACTAGGTCCGCCCGTACGCTCGCCGCGCACTGTGACCCATCCGCGATAGACACCCTTGGGCGTTCCCTTCGGAGCCTTCACCTTGATCCAGAACGGCTGATTCTCTTTCGCCTTGAGCGTCATAGGCGCAGACTGCGGAGGTCACGACGGCTTTTGTATGTGGGATACCAAAACAACAGACTATAAGGTGACAGGGAGCGAAGTTCCGTGGAGAGAAGAAAAGTACGCTGACATCACCAAAGAACTTTTTAATGCCTTTCGCGCAAAAAATAT
>JAFXEA010000436.1 GCA_017521065.1 Kiritimatiellia bacterium
CGTCCCGCAGCCGTCCCCTCAAAGCCGATCCTTCCCAACCCGATGATGATATTCGCGGCGGGAATCGTCCTGTCACTTGGGCTTGGCTTCCTGTTCGTCCTCGTGCTTGATCATCTTGAAGATACGATTGTTTCCCTTTCCGACATCGAGACCCGTCTCTCGCTCAAGGTGCTCGCCGTCCTTCCGCACATCCGCCGCAAGAAGCGCGAGGATGTCGCACGATTCATCGCAGAGAACAAGTATTCCCAGTTCGCCGAGGCAGTTGCCGGTCTTCGCAACCTTCTTGATTCGCCTCGCTATGCCGAGATGAACAAGGTCCTTCTTGTCATGTCCACCCAGCCTGGCGAAGGCAAGTCCATCACAAGCTGCTCACTCGCGATCTCTAACGCCCAGGCCCGCCGCAAGACGCTTCTTGTGGATTTCGACCTTCGCCGTCCGCGTCTGGCAAGGGTCTGGGACATCGCAGACCTCGATAAGGAGCATTCGTTCTCCCACAATCTCCAGTCGGGCAAGGCATGCGATTTCAACGAGCTGGTGAAGAAAACCTCGGTTGAAAATCTTGATGTCATCGTTTCGCTTCAGCCTGAAGGTGTCGATCCGGCTTCAATCATGGGATCAGGCATAGTGCCGGACTTTTTTGCGTGGGCCCGTGAAAATTATGAGCGTGTGATAATCGACTCGCCGCCGTTCGGCGTTGTCGGCGATGTAATGACTCTCGCCAACATAGTGGATGGCGTAATCATCATGTGCTGCCCCGACCGTACGCACTTCCGTCCCATCCAGTCCACCTCACGAAATCTTGCCGAGGCTGGAGCTACCGTATTGGGGGTAGTCGTGAACGATGTTGAGACCGGTTCGATGGGTGGTTTCTCCACTCATGGATCGTACGGTTACGGATACCGCAAGTATGGCTACGGCGCTTATGGCGGCTACGGACATCACTCGAAGGATGAAGCAGAGGCTTCGGCTCACAAATCGGCGGAGGCCGCCGCCACGGTGACGGATGAGGAGTGACGCACTATGGCGGCAAAACGTTTCATAGTCACTGGCGGTGCGGGATTCATCGGTTCTGCGCTTGTTCGCAGTATCCTGCGCGAGACGGACGCATCCGTTCTGGTTGTGGACAAGCTCACGTACGCCGGAAATCTCGAATCGCTGAAGGAGGTTGGCGTTTCGCCATGGGCGGCTCCTGATTACGAGTGCGATGCACCTGATCCGGTTCCTTCGCGGTGTCAGTTCCTTCAGGCCGACATCTGCGACATTGGCGCGATGACCGCTGCGTTTGAGGTGTACTGTCCAGATGCGATCTTCCACCTTGCGGCAGAGTCCCATGTCGACCGTTCTATTGACGGCCCCGGTGAATTCATACGTACCAACGTGACGGGAACTGCAATTCTCCTTCAGGCGGCGCTTGCCTATTGGCGGAACCTTCCGGAGGATGGAGAAGGCCCCACCAGGAAGTCCTTCCGTTTCCAGCACATCAGTACGGATGAGGTGTATGGCTCTCTCGGAGAGGATGGGTTCTTTACGGAGAAGACCCCATACGCGCCTCATTCCCCTTATTCTGCCTCAAAGGCCGCTTCGGATCATCTTGTACGCGCCTGGCACGATACGTACGGGCTTCCAGTTCTCATCACGAACTGCTCCAACAACTACGGCCCGTACCATTTCCCAGAGAAGCTCATACCGCTGGTCATATTGAACTGTCTCGACGGAAAGCCTCTTCCGGTCTATGGCAAGGGCGCAAACGTGCGCGACTGGCTCTATGTCGACGACCACGCCGCCGCGCTTCGTCTCGTGAATGAGAAGGGCGTGCCCGGCGAGACGTACAATGTCGGCGGACACAACGAGCGCACAAATCTGGAGGTCGTGCAGACGGTATGCCGCATCCTTGATGAGCTCCGTCCCCGCGAGTCCGGAAAATACGAGGAGTTGATCACTTATGTGGCAGACCGCCCCGGACACGACCTGCGCTATGCGATTGACCCATCCAAGCTGATGAACGAGCTAGGATGGAAGCCTCAGGAGAATTTCGACACCGGAATCCGCAAGACGGTTCAGTGGTATCTGGACAACGAATGGTGGTGGAAACCCATCCGTGAGAAGAAGTATTCCGGCGAACGCCTCGGTAAATCCATTTAACTCTAAACTCACAACTAACAACTCTAAACTTCAAACTATGAGACCTGTAGTACTTATCATCCGTGACGGCTGGGGCGTGAACGACCGCGCAGACGGCAACTCCGCAGCAGCAGCCAAGACCCCTGTCATCGACGCAATCCGCGCCGAATATCCTCACTGCCTTCTCGATTGCTGCGGCGAGGCCGTAGGTCTTCCAGACGGCTATCAGGGTTCCTCTGAAGTCGGCCACCTCAACATGGGCGCAGGACGCGTCGTTGTTCAGGAACTCAAGCGCATTGACGATGGCCTTTCCTCGGGCGAACTCTTCAAGAGCGCGAAGTGGGAGGCTCTCATCTCGAACTGGAAGAGCAACAATTCTTCTCTCCATTTCCTTGGACTCCTTCAGGATGAAGGTGTGCATGCGCATCAGGAACATCTCTTCAAGCTTATGCGCCAGGCGCGCAAGGAGTTCCCGGAAGGCAAGATTGTTGTGCATCCGTTCCTTGACGGACGCGACACGCCTCCCCGCTCGACGCTGGAGTACATCGCCCGTCTCAACCAGGAGCTTGCGTCTATCGGCAATGCCGTAATCGGTACTGTCATGGGACGCTACTATGGAATGGATCGCTCCAAGAACTGGGAGCTCACCTCTGAAGCCTACGAGTGCATCGTTGCCGCAAAGGGCAAGAAGACCGCATCTGCTGAAGAGGCAGTAAAGGCGGAGTACGAAACCGGCAAGACGCCCGACGGCACGGAGATGACTGACGAGTACATCCCCTGCTATGTCGTCGGCGACTACGCAGGTGTGAAGGACGGTGACTCCGTGATGCACACCAATTACCGTCAGGACCGCGCAATCCAGCTCACCCAGGCTTTCGTGTGCGACGACTATCAGGGTGCGCGCAGTGTGCGTCCGAAGATCGTGTATCTCGGTTTCACGCGCTACTGGGACGAGTTTGAAGACTATCTCCTCGGCGCGATGGGCGCAGGCGGCGGCATGGATAACCTCCTCGGCGAAGTCGTTTCCCGTGCTGGAATCAAGCAGCTGCGCATCGCAGAGACTCAGAAGTTCCGTCATGTCACAAGCTTCTTCAACGGCAAGTCCACCAAGCCTTCGGAAGGTGAGGATCAGGTCGAGGTCAAGAGCCGTTTCGATCCCGCCACGTTCGCTTCCCATCCCGAAATGGATGCGTACAATGTCACGGACGAGCTTTTGCGCCGCCTAGAGAACAATCCGTACGGCCTCATCGTCGTGAACTACGCCAACTGCGATATGGTTGGCCACACCGGTGACATGGCCGCCGCCACCAAGGCCGTTGAGGTTACTGACGAGTGCATCGGCAAGATCATGCCGCGCCTTATGGAGCTTGACGCACAGGTGCTGATCTTTGCCGATCACGGAAATGCCGAGCAGATGGTTGATTACAAGACCGGTCTCACGAAGACCTCCCACACGCTCAACCTCGTGGACTGCTTCTATGTTGCAAAGGATGCCAATGAGCGCAAACTCATGCCTTTGGCGAAGCTCTCCGCAATCGCGCCCACCACGCTCCAGCTTCTCGGGCTTCCGGTGCCGGCGGAGATGACGACGCCGTCGCTCTTTGTCGACTGAAGATTGGGATTGCGCAAAGGATGTCGAAGAGATTCGACATATTCCGGAATGCATTCAACGCGGGTGTCCCTGACGGGGCGCCCGCTGTTGCGTATCAGTCTCTTGTCGGTGGCGCAGACGCATTTGCCGCCGCGTCACTTGCCGTGAACAGCGGCGGAGTCGTTCTGGCGGTCGTTTCAGGCCTTCCCGAGGCCGACACGCTGTTTTCCGATCTTGAGTCCATATCTGATGAGGTTGGAATGCGGGTTCTCGAATTTCCTCCGGAGATTGAGGATGACCGCAGTTCGGTTGCCGCCCGTCTGAAGGTTTCCGCTGCGCTAGGTGCTTATTCGATTCGTCCGTATCCGCTTGTTGTAGTCGCACCTGTTGTTGCTCTGTCGGAAGGGGTTGCGTCATCTGAAAAGGTGGAGGACGCATCGATTTCCCTTGCGCTTCCCGGGCACGGCAACTCCGACGGAATTGGTTTTTCGGCTCTTCAGGAAAAACTTCTTGCCGCAGGGTACGAGCGTACGGTGGAGGTGTCGTC
The DNA here is from genome assembly GCA_017521065.1 of Kiritimatiellia bacterium. Taxonomy (GTDB): domain Bacteria; phylum Verrucomicrobiota; class Kiritimatiellia; order RFP12; family UBA1067; genus UBA1731. Next base: position 4,260 of record JAFXEA010000436.1, read on the forward strand.
GCCAGGCGAGTTTTCGGTGCGAGGTGGAGTGCTTGACGCATGGAGCCCTGGCGACGAACGTCCTGTGCGTGCGGAGTTCTTCGGCGATGAACTTGAGAGCCTACGCACGTTCGATCCAGGCACGCAGATATCGGTGAAGAAAATCGAGATTGTCAGGCTAGAGCCGGTATCCGTGGATGTCGCCGCAAAAGAGAAAGACCGCAAGCCGCTTTTCGAACTCCTGCCGCCTCACACGCAGGTGCTTGCAGTTGAACACAACGACTTTGCGAACGATCTTTCGCATATGCTTCTTGATTCATTCAGGGTCGTGTTCACCGGTGATCCTGCACCTCGTGGAGTTCCTGCCGCTCCTTTTGCTGTAGCGCCTCTGCCGGGCTTTGCGGAGC
>JAFXEA010000437.1 GCA_017521065.1 Kiritimatiellia bacterium
AGCTCGCCGCTCTCCCCGTGCTCTAATCAAGAGTCGCGATAAAGCAAAAAGAAGCCCCGGCATGGTCCGGGGTTTCTTTTTGCATATACGCAAGGAAGACTCATTAGCGTGAGGCTTTTTAATTTTCTGCTTTTCTAGCAAGAGATTCCTCACAAGATTTATATTGAAAAAAAAACACACATTTGGTATCTTACTAAACATTTCTGGTGTAATTTTATCTTTAACGGAGCATCATATGGCTATTGTGTTACGGATGTTGACGCTTCTGGCGACAGTGACTGTCGCAGTTGCCGCAGATCTCGAATGGAAGTACGAGGGTTCGAACCCTGAGCCTGTTTGTGCGACTGCCATATCGGATACGTCGCTGGCGATGAAGTCCGAAGAATGTATGTCGTCCGTGTCGGATGCCTACGGGACTTCGGAGTCGTTGTTCTTCTATTCGTTTGCAAATTCTTCCGGTATATGCGCGCTTAATGCGATATTCAACAGTTCCAAGCCGATAGGCATGATGGTCATATTCAGATAGGAGTAATGGGAATATGAAAATGCTTCTATTCATGTTTGCGTCTCTTGGATTGGCATCCGTCCTTCAGGCGGAGATGCCTGTGATGCCGAGGATTGATCCTGATAGCGTTCGCTTGGTGCAAGATGCACAATCGCGCCTTGTGACCGTGAACTACGCGCTTGAAGATGCGCCTGGTATCGTAACAGTCGATTTCACGACCAATGGCGTCTCAATCGGACAAGGCAACCTTCGCAGCGTTGAAGGCCAACTTAACAGACTTGTTCAGCCAGGCAACTACACTCTCACATGGAAACCGTACGAATCGTGGCCGGATCACCTGATTCCCACCGGTGGCATCAAGGTTGTGGTGACCGCATGGTCTACCAATTCGCCGCCCGATTACATGGTGATTGACTTGACCGACAACTCAGCTGACGACAGATTCCGTTACTATACTTGCGAAGAGTCTCTTCCGTTCTCTGGCGGCATCACAAACGACCTCTGCAAAACCGACTATCTCGTGATGCGCAGGATTCATGCCGCAGGAAAGACGTTCCGGATGGGTATCACCGCAGCCGAAAAGAACGGTGCCACCATCAATAACTCCGCGCCTCACTATGTGCAGTTGACGAACGACTACTACATCGGTGTATATGAATTCACGCAGAAACAGTGGAACCATCTCGGAACTAAAATACCAATGCCTAAATACTTCACGGTCGACTGGGAGATGCGCCCGGTAACGCATGTCGGAGGGGTGTGGTTGCGCGGATATTGCGATAAAGCCGCAGATAAAGCATGGCCTCGCAATGGACATGCGGTTAACCAAACATACGGCAACGCCGAGACTGCGTTTTACCTTCTTCGCAAGAAGCTTGGAGGAATACCTCTAGATCTACCGACGGAAGCACAGTGGGAGTTTGCCGCTCGTGCAGGGCAAAGCGGCATCATGCCGGATGGATCCTGCCGCTTCGACGCAACGGCGATGGGTCCGTACGGTCGTTTTCCGAATTCTCCCGATCTGCCGGAAGGCGTGACGGTTACGACTACGACGCCTGCATCGGATGGAGGCACCGCAATCGTTGGCAGTTATCCGCCGAATGCATGGGGTCTCTATGATGTTTTAGGCAACGTAGCAGAGCTGTGTCTCGATAGATGGGGTAAGACATATGACGCAACCATGACACACATCAATCCGGTCGGCGCTGAGTGTACCACTGGCAACGATGATAAAAACCGTGTCATACGAGGTGGATACCATGGAAAGGTGTGGTCCGTAGCAACACGAAATTATGGCAATGTCAATTATACTGATTCCAACGTGGCAGTGTATACTGGTTTCCGTCTCTGCCTGACATTGCCGTGAAGAAAGGAGTAGTGCCATGAAAAGTATATTTATCCGTTCGCTGTTCTTCTTTCCGTTGATGCTTTCGGTTGTTGCCGAGGAATCAGCACTATCCGCAAGCGTATCAAATGTTGCACTGGAGCAGGACGCTGTTACCGGCAATGTCAAAGTATCCTACACGCTTGAGAACGCACCGTGTGTCGTAACCGTTGACTTCACTACCAATGGCGTTTCCATCGGCGCGGTAAATTTCCGGAACCTGGTAGGAGAGGTCAACAAGTTGGTTCAGCCTGGGAATCACGAGATTATATGGTGCCCTGGTACCGACTGGAAAGGCTCTCCATCTGAGTCGCTTAAGGTTGCCGTGACTGCGTGGTCTACCAATTCGCCGCCCGACTACATGCTTGTAAGCCTTACAGGAAATCCGGGTTCCGATCCGTTTTCCGCTGGTGTGCGGTATTATGTATCGGAGGAAGCTCTTCCGTTCGAAGGTGGCATCGCAGATGAAATGCTGAAGACCGACTGGCTGGTAATGAAGAAGGTAAAGGCAAAAGGCATTACGTTCCGAATGGGAATTACTGCTGCCGAGAACGGAGGAAGTGCCAATACTTCCGCGCCCACCTATTACGCTAAGCTCACTAACGACTACTATCTTGGCGTGTACGAATTTACACAGCACCAATGGGAAAACCTCCAGCCAGGATGGTCGCGCCCGAGCTATTTCACAAACGACTGGAGATGCCGTCCGGTCGAAGGCACAGGTGGAACATACATACGTGGATATAGCGATAATAAGTCTCACAGGGTGTGGCCAAATGACGGTCACTCAATCAACTGGAAAGGACCGGATAGTGGAATTACCGGTCTTTACCAGCTTCAAAGAATAAGCGGATTGCTATTGGATCTTCCTACCGAAGCGCAATGGGAGTTTGCTGCACGTGCAGGATGCTCTTCTCCAATGCCGGATGGTTCGGCAGTCTATTCCCCGACAGCGATTGCGAACTATGGACGTTTCCCTGGTTCTCCGGATTTGCCCGAGGGAATTACCGTCGACCGCGACACCCCTCCGACTAAAGGCGGTACGGCAATCGTCGGCAGCTATCCTCCAAATGCATGGGGATTCTACGATATGTTTGGAAATGTCAGGGAGCTTTGCCTTGATGCATCAGGCATGACATACGCCCAGGATGTTGTACACATCGATCCTGTTGGCCCTTCTGGAACAGCCGCAATCACGAAGAACCATATCGTTCGAGGTGGATGCTGGAAGGCGGCAGGTTCTGTGGCTGAGCGCAAATCCTTCAATATAAACTATTGTGGCATAGGCTCATCCGCATTAAAGAATGGATCTGATTGCATCGGATTCCGCGTTTGCCTGACGTTACCGTAAAGTCGGAAGGAGATTTACGAAATGAATACGAAACAATATTTCAAAGTTCTGTTTGGTAGCCTTTCACTTTTTGCGTCAGGATTTGTGTTCGCGTCGTCACCGTCGATAGTTGACGAGAGCGTTTCAATGACTCAAGACCCAGTTTCCCAGCAGGTTACCGTTTCCTATGAACTTGAGAACGATCCTGGCATCATTACAGTTGACTTTCTCACGAATGGCGTCTCAATAGGCGCCAAGAATATCGGTTCGCTCGCAGGTGACGTAAATAAGCTTGTTCAGCCCGGAGTGAAAACCATCTATTGGCATCCCTCCAAATCCTGGCCTGGGAACATTGCCATAACGGAAGGGGTTCAGGCGAAAGTAACCGCATGGCCTACCAATTCTCCGCCGGATTACATGGTAATCGATATGACACTCGGACCTTCCGATACGACTATTCCAGCGTCCGAACGTATCCGCTATTATACATGTGCGGAGGCTATCGATATTCCTGGAGGAATTGAGGGTGATCTCTGCAAGACGGACTATCTTGTTCTGCGAAAGATACATGCGGCAGGCAGGACATTCAGCATGGGAGCAGCAAAAAATTTCGCTGACGGATATGAGTGGGAGGGCACCAAAGTTCAGTCATCTTCCATAACTCCGCATATCGTACAGTTTACGAACGACTACTACATCGGCGTATATGAATTTACTCAGCAACAATGGAGACATCTTGCAACGACCAACTGGTTCTACTTCAAGAGTGAAGGGGGAATGCGCCCAGTTGAAGGCGTTGGAGGTGTGAGGATTCGTGGATACATGAACGATAAGAACGATTCCTCACAGAAAATTTGGCCACGCGATGGACGAGCTGTAACGGAGAAGTACGCCAAAAAATACACTGCCATTACTCAGCTTCGTAAAATTGCCGGTGGTTTGCTGTTGGATCTGCCTACAGAAGCGCAGTGGGAATTCGCCGCCCGTGCGGGTCGTTGCGGCGCAATGCCAAATGGTTCTCCTATCTTTGCTGAAACTGAGATTGGACGCTTCGGACGCTTTCCTTCATCACAGAATTTGCCCGAAGGCATAACCGTCGACTCCGATACATTGCCTTCCGAAGGTGGAACTGCCATTGTCGGCAGCTATCCTCCAAATGCATGGGGACTTTACGACATGCTGGGCAACGTGATGGAATTGTGTCTCGACGCCTGGAAGCCATCAGGATTCTACGATATGGACGTGGTTTACATCGATCCTGTCGGACCATTTGAAACAGCAACAGATCTGCGTTTCCGCGTTGTCAAGGGCGGCCATTGGAACAGCGCATGGCCGTTAACCGGACGGTCCTTTGTGAACATAAATCACATCAATGGCGATGAGCACACTAAATACATGGGATTCCGTGTGTGCCTGACGCTTCCGTAACCTCGATACTGCAATCTATAAAGAAGCAAGAAATGAACAGAAAAGAGTTTTTGAGACTGTCCGCATGTGCGGCTGCTGCAACCGCCTGGAAATGGGACGGGATTGCAGCTACGGCGGGGGATGAGATCGTGAAGCATGATGCGGCACCGCGCAACCGTCGCCCTTACACAGGTGTCGACTGGGCGAACGCTTTCCAGATCCGCACCACCACCCATGGACATTGCGACAACCAGAAGATGCTTGACGCATATCTGAAACGAGGCTTCGAGCTCCTTACGATCTCGAACTACTATCCGAGTGCGCCGCGATTCCCTCTGAAGGATGTTCATGAGTTTGATTTCCGGATGAAGCACGACTTCCCCGTGATGGTAAAAGGCAAGCGTACCAATGGACCTTTCGACTGGAACGCCATAGTGTCCGAATGGAAAGATGAACTCCCAGAAGAGCAGAAGAAGCAGCTTCCGTTCACACGCGGAAAGAAACTGTTCAAGCCGCTTCCACCGGGTATCCTTGAAGCGCCCAATGCCGAACACCACAGTTTCTACGATGATGACAGAAAGAAATCCATGAGGGGGCTGCATATCTGCAGTCCTGGATCGGCGTTTGAATCAGGTACATTCGACAAGCGCAACCGATTCAAGACCCATTCCAAGGGTTGGTGCTTTGGCTCAGGCGAACCCTGGCGCATTGCGGTTGACCGTATGATTGCGGGACTCGTCGATCCGCTCGGAGGCGGCGTGACTATCAACCATCCGACCTGGTCGAAAATGGATTATGATTTTCCAGCCAAGATGCTCGACCATGATTCGCGCGTTCTTGGCATGGAGGTGATCAACGGTAAGTATTTCTCAGAGGACTACTGGGACTACACGTTGAAGACTGGACGCCAATGCTATGGTTTCTTCGTGCCCGACTGGTCGCTTTGGTATGGATGCAATGTGCTTCTCGTCAAGGAACGCACGGTCGAAGCCTGTCTTAGAGCATACCGTCAGGGCAACTTCTATGGTGCGCTTCATGGTGGTGGTGTGAAATTCACGAACATCTCCTTCGATGGACGCACGATTGAGGCGACGACCGACAAACCTGTAAAGTTTGAGCTCATCTCCGCACAGGGGAAGGTTGTCGAAAAGACGGACACTGGCCTTTCGTTCAAGGTTCCTGCGTCCGCGAAAAAACACGTCTATTTCCGCATCAAGGCACTCGCCACGGACAATTCGGGCGAAATCCTCTACAGCCAGCCATTCATGATATGAAAAAGATCCCTCTCCTATTTTCTCTCGCAGTTTTAGCCGCACTTCCAGCATTTGCAAAAGCAAAGATAAATGAATGTGAGGTGTTCAATTACGACACACCTGACAAAAGCCCGATCTGGTTCGGCGGCGAAAGCCGCTCCGAGAACGTAGAGGGCGGTGGACAATACTGCATCTTCATCGACATATACTATGCCGACGGGTCCCATACATGGGCGAAGCAGGCGCAGTTTCCAATCGGCACGCACGATTGGGTACGCAGCGAGAACGTGTTCATTCCGCACAAACCGGTGAAGAAGATCCATTTCTACAGGATGCTGCGACGTACGGTGGGGAAGGCTGAGTTCCGGAATGTGTTCCTTCGCCGTGAAACGCCGCCGGAAGGATATGTGTTCGGTGAACGCCGCTAC
>JAFXEA010000438.1 GCA_017521065.1 Kiritimatiellia bacterium
ATAGGGCGAATATCCAAGCTCCTCGCAATGGAATCCGGCAGGCCAAACCCAATCGACACCGGCAAGAACCGTCGCACGCCCATCCGGCGCAATCGCCCAATCCCTGCCGTCAATGCGCTTTACATGCCAAAACCCCGTGGCGGCGAAAGACGGCACTAAATCCTTTTTTACCTTCCCGTCATTCCTCTTTTTTTTTTTCGAGCCTGTCCGCCGCAAACTCAAGGGCGGAGGCGGCATATATCATGCAGTTCGCCCAATCACTGCCGCGACGCGAATCGAAATAGGTTGGAATTGTTCCGTTCGCACGCTGATGACGCACGAGGCAATTGGCAAGGGCAAGAGCCTTGGCGCGATAAAGCGGATCGCCCGTTGCAGTGAATGCGACCGTGAATCCGCGAATCATGTCGGCCATCGATGCATCAATGGGGGTATAGTAATCGTACTGTTCCAAAGCAGTGGGCGTCCTCCAGTTGCGCCAGTCCATATGATGCAGAGGGTCGCTCCAGACCGTGAACTGGTCTTCACACCAGTCGACAACCTCCTGCGCTTCGGATTTGCGTCCTAATGCGAAAAGCTGAATGGCGGTGTCGATGGCAGAACCCTTCTGAAGGTTCACATACGGCGGCATGGGATCCATATCCTCAAACTGTCCATCCCAGTTCCATGTCACAAGCGGTCCACGCTCTAAGAACGCAAACGCCGCCGCACGTGCCGCTTTCAGACGGGCGACCGTCAACGTTCCGCCGTCACCACCAGCAGCTATGGCACTGTCGAACATGCCGAAAATATAGCGATAGGGAACGAGACGATTGGCACGAGTGGGCTTGCCGTCCGACTCTCGAACCTTGAGCGGCCATGTGCCGTCTTTCTCCTGAAGCCTGACATACGTCGATACAATGGCGAGAGCCTTGCGGCGATAGGTCGTTGCGCGATCGGCCGCACCGGTGCGCACAAGAGCATCCGCAATGCTGAAATACGCAATCGCGGCATGAGCAGGATAACACAGCATGTTAAGCCCTGCGTTCTTGACCGACACACTGCGCCGGTCGCCCCAATATGTCGGCGGGAAATGGGCGAGCGGAGCTTCTGCGGGCTGGCTCTGGGCTATCAGCCAATCTGCCATGCGGCAGGCGATGGCAAGAGAATGCGATTTTTCATCTGCATCGCCGGACAGCGAGGCATGCCGGCAAAGCGCGATAATCATCGCACTCAGTATCTTGGCGGGATAGCAGTAGAGATCGTAGCCCACCGGCGGCTCATTCGATTCAAGCCAGGCTTGGACGTACGGCAAGGCGTAAATCGCAGCATAGACGCGCCGTGCTGCCTCGCGGAATGTGCGGTGCGCCTGCGGATAAGGCCCGTGGAAAACGGCCGCGCGCCAGAAGCGGCGTGTTCCAGCAAGGCCAATCGACGCCCCGGCGGCATCAAGCGCCTCTACGCGAATGGTGTAGTATCCCGGAACGAGCGAATCCCATATGGAAGCATCAACAGGCTTCCATGGTTTGGAATCAATCCAGACCGATGGTTTAAGGGCCTTATCTTCCGGCTCAAGCGTGAAACGGTAACTTGCCGCACCGGGAATATCCTTGAACTCGAAAGCTGGAGGGTGGATGAACGCCTTTGAGTGTCCATTCCAGAACGGACGCACACCTGGCTCTCCTGCACGGATGACAGACTTCGCCTGCTCACGTGCATCTGCATTGAGCCGCGTCCAATCCGCATCACCGAAAACTGCCGCGGCGGCAAGAACCAATGCTCCGGTAAAAAGTCTTTTCATCACACTTTCCTTCATTTCTTCCGAGTTCCCATTTTAGCGGACAACAATCGACAGGCCTCGCTTCACCCAGTTCTCAAGCGAGAACACAATCTGCGGAGCCAAAGTCGGACCGTACGCATGTTCCCGGGAAATGAAAGAAAAGTTCCATTGGTTATTTCCATTGTAGGTAGCTGTATGAAGCGTTATGTGCGTATCACCTTTACTTCGCGATTCTCTGATTGCACCAGCTACATCGAAACATACCGGCACGTGTTGTGTAATGTTATTTGCGCGACTGAAGAAAAGTATCGCAATCTCAGTTTCACTCTGACGTTTAGAATCCGGATGATTATTGATAGCCTGAGGAGTACCCCAGCCGTTTCCAAATACGTCATTCCACTTCGGAGCCTCTGCATCGTTCCACGCAAAATCGGGATATTTGAAGAGCTCAATATGCACATTATCGCTAACCTCAGCCCCGTTGCCACTCGGGTAAAGCATCAACGTCGCCGACTTGAAGTTTTCGGGCACATCCGATAGGCTGAACCGGTAAAAACCTTCGCGGATGCCGCCGCCATGTTCACCCCATTCATATTTATGGACAATTGAACCCACTGTACCAAAAGAACTGTTGGCCGGCCCGCTACCATTCTGCACATACGTATCGGCACAAGCGGAAATCGTGACCGTCGCATCAAGCGTAACAGATTTAGTGACGCTCTCTTCACTGGTCGTCTCGGTTATGCGATAGGTGTGTTCAACTCTCGGTTTAGCATTCCCATCTATACAGGTCGCTTCAGTAAGCCCTGTTGCGACGGTAGTCCAGGAACCGTTGACAAGTCTTTCAACCATGTAAATTGCCCCCTCCTTCATGCTCGGAGACCATTCAAGCCGCAAAGCCGGTGTTGCTCCGCTACGGTCAAGCGAGCACGTCACTGTCTTGCCGAACGGCACTTGAGGCGGCGGGAAAATCAAAATCGGAGAATCTTCGCTTGTGACGGCCTGAAATTCCGGCCAATTACTGGAGCTGAACAAGCCGAACGTAACCATGCGCCCATCCCTTGCCGCCGCACGTACGGCAGATGTCACATCCACCTCAACATACGGAGCGTACTTGTTCTGCGTAAGATTGATATTGGCAACCTCTCCATCTATCATCGCATCAGCTGTTATGGCATCCGGTTGCGGGAACCAAGGACTAAGCGCATTCCACGTCATGTTCGTCGCACTCCACTTATCCGTTGTCCAGGCGGCTACCCGTACAATCCCGTTACCGGCTGAAAGCCAATTACGTGCTTTCAGACGCATCCGGACGAAGTCCGCATGTTCCAACCCAGAAGGATCAAAGAGCAGAAGACCGTATTCGACTTTATTAACATCATTGTCAACCTTAAACCCAATCTGAATGGCATTGTTAATTTGCATCCAACTTCCAAAATATGCAGTATCTGGGCCATATTCGCCGACAAACGTCTCCTGCACCGCACGGCGAGTCGTCAACGGCGCATCAATTTTCGGCGAGATAAACGCTTCAGACGCTTTTGGCGTCACCAAAAGACGAGGATAATGGGAGGGAATATCGCAGTCCATTGAATTGATAAAGAAGAATCGGCTAGAATCAGACGGATTTCGCCAGATATGCAAAGAGCATGTTTTGCCTCCGGCTGCAAGAACCTGATTGACGAGCTTAGTTAGATCCACGGTGTAATACTGTCCCATTTCAGCCGATGGTGCACGAACGGCATTCGACGGCACCTCTGCCGTCCATCCGTTTGTCCCACGGCCAACAGCGGTTCCCGTCTGACTTGGCGCATTTTTCCATGTCAACGCCTCTTCATTCCAATCTGCTTTTTCGGTCAATTCAAACTGAATGCTCTCGTCTGACGTATAGTCATGACCTGTCTGTCCTTCAAAGTACGGCACATAAAGTTGAAATACAGCAGAATCGACAACCTCAGCGCCAACATCCGAAAGGTCAAATTTTATGAACACCTCGCGCCCGTCTCTATCAACAATAAGCGTCTGTTTTTCTCCATAAGCAGTGTCAAGGGTATTGCCTTGTATATACGTATCGCCCGACGGGAAAATCGTGCGAGTGACAGCTACTGCATCGACGGGGCCCTGAAACGCCAATTCCGGACGAAGCGTTTCTTCGCTACATTCAGACGATTTAAACACCAACGGCGTGGTATCTCCGGAATTTCCGTCCCATGAAGTATAGACATGAAGCGCAAGACGTCCACTCGGTGCTGCGGCCTTGACTGCGGCAGTCACGTCAATTTCTTGCCATGCATTGAGAGAACCTGCTGGGATTTCAACATACCCCGCCAATGAAGGGTCATCCGTCGCCAAAACAGGAGATGGCGCAACACGAAATTCGTCCGGCAGGGAGTTCCATGTCAATTCGTCGGCATACCAGCGGGTGTTGCGCATCACTCGAACATAAAACGGCCATACCACCCCTTCTGTCGTTCCGCACTGGCTGACGTAAAGCCTGATCTTCGCCGCCGTCACATTCTCAAGTCCTGAAACATCAAACATCAAACACGTTTCACGACCGCTACCGACTATGAGCGACCCATCGAGACCAAATGAAGAAGTCCTTTGATCAGAGTGGACGAACGTATCCTGCAACGGCGTACGCGACTGCCATACGTCATCAGCACGGACACCTGATGCAAGTGCTGACAGCAATGCCGCCATCAAAATCGAAGCGGCAAAGCGTACATACGAATCTACAGCAAGCAACTTTATGGCTATTTTTTTCGTTACCATAACTTATTCCTTTTTTACAGACTATACCCTTGGCAAATTAGTATATCACCTACCCGCGGTAAAATCTATACTTTTGCGAAGTATTTTAAGCGCCGCCTTTCGCGCTATGATGATGGTTGGGGATGGCTTGAGTAAGACATATACGACACGCATGACGCGCAGGAGTTTTATCAGCCAACATTTAGCATGCAATTTTATAGGCCGCACGCAGGCTGATGATATGCCGCTTCGCCAAACCAAAAAGCTCCGTCGCGCTGCCCCTCACCCAGTGACCAGCACAATAATCGGCAATCATTTCATGTATTGAGCAGACCAGCCATATAAAGCGGTAGACATATCCTGTCTGTCAGTTTTTCAACGTCTTTCGCATGGAGCACATACGATACATTAAGGAACTGGCTATAGCGGGAAATAAATTTATCGAGCGACTTCGTCTGATACTGTCCAACGCTTTTTACTTCAACCGGCGATATATTACGCCTACGCTGCAAATCGGATTTTGCGACAAGGAAATCGACCTCCATTCGATCCGCCCGCATATTCGCCCCTGAAGACGCATAGAAGTAGAGTTGCTGCCCTGCGACACGGAGCATTTGCGCTACAATGTTTTCATAGATTGCCCCTGAATTAACTTCCAATCTCCCCGTCAAAAGTCTTTGCTGCACCTCTCCGGCAGTTAACTCATTTTCGCTGAACGCCATACTGACAGAGCTTTCCATTCTTTCATTTTTTCATATATTTTCCTTTTCATGGGGCGCATTATACCATCTAATGCCAAATTCCTCAATAGCTATCTACCAATTTCGGCAGAGTTTGAAATAGGGCTATCTACCAATTTCGGCGGAGTTTGAAATAGGGCTATCTACCAATTTCGGCGGAGTTTGAAA
>JAFXEA010000439.1 GCA_017521065.1 Kiritimatiellia bacterium
CTGGTAGGACGTATGCTGGACGGGGAACTTCTCGACCGTCACCTCGCCCGACAGGATGCCGACCTTCGCCGCAGTCGCCTCGTGGGACTTCCGCTCCGGCTCCTTGCGCGGCCACTGGTAGCCGCAGTCGGGGCAGAGCATGACGGGAAGGTTCACGATTGCCTGGCACTGCGGGCAGACCTTCGCAAGCGGCCCGCCGCCGCCCTGACCCGGCTCCTTCACCTTGATCATGTCGATCGGACCGTGCCGCTCGATGTTGCGCCCGTAGTCGAGAACAAGACATTCCGTCTTGCCTGTTTCGGGCGACAAACGAAAGCCACGCCCGACCATCTGGACGAGAAGCCCTGGGCTGTTCGTCGGACGGAGCAAGGCGATTGTGTCCAAACGCGGAATGTCCGTCCCGGTCGTGAGGACGGAGACGTTGCAGCAGTACTTGAGCTGCGGCTTGTCGCTGAAGAGGTCTGCCTTGACCGATTCGCCGCGAAGCCGCTTGATCGTCTCCTCTCGCTCGTCCGCAGGCGTGTCGCCTGTCACGATTGCACACTCCTCGCCGGAGAAGCGCTTGATTGCGTCGGCAACCTTCTTGCAGTGGGCGACGGACGTGCAGAATATGAGACACGCCTTGCGGCTTTTCGTGAGTTCCACGATTTCGCGGCAGGCGGAATTGACGAGACCGTCCTCGCCCATCAGCTTCTCCACGTCCTCGGACACGAACTCGCCTGCGCGAATGTGCAGGCCGTCCGTGTCGGGCGTGAACTTCCCCGCCTTCGCGGTGATGTTCGAGATGTAGCCACGGTTGATGAGTTCCTTGACGCCGATCTCGTAGCAGACCTCGTTCAAGAGGTTCTCCGGCTTGCAGATGAGTCCGCCTTGCGTCCTGTAGGGCGTCGCCGTCCAACCAATGAGGCGGACATTCGGATTCCTCTCCTTGGCGGCGTTCAGGAATGTCTGGTAGCGTCCTTCTCCGTCCGGCGGAATGAGATGGCATTCGTCTATCATCACAAGGTCGAACGGTTTGAAGAGGTTGGCCTTGTTGTAGATGCTTTGAATGCCAGCAACGATGACCGGCTGTTCAATGTCCCTCGAATCCAACCCTGCGGAGTAGATTCCGACGGGAAGGTCTGGCTGGATCGCCTTTATCTTCCCGGCGTTCTGCTCGACCAGTTCCTTGACATGGGCGAGAATGAGAACACGTCCATGCCATTTCACGACCGCGTCCTTGGCGACCTCGGCTATGCAGAGCGACTTTCCGCCGGCCGTCGGGATGACGACGCAGGGGTTCGTGTCCTTCTCCCGGAGGTGCCTGTACACCGCTTCAACGGCGTCGCCCTGGTATGGCCTCAAGTCGTACATGGACGAGTCCTCCTTCGATGGGTTCGAGCATCTCCATCTGGAGACGCCTTATCTGCGAATCGTCGTCAAGGACGCCCGCAGCCGTAATCGAGTCCTGCAGGCACTTGAGGAGATTGTCGAGGTCGCGCCGCCGTCTGTCGGGCGGGTAGCACTCGAGCGAAAGCGAAACCGCCCCGGAGAGCTTCTTCAGTCCTCCGAGGCGGCTTACGCACATCGTCCGGTACTTGCGCCCCGCGCGGCTTATGAGGACGCGCGGCCCGACATGGCGGTAGTAGTTGTTGACGCTGGGCGGCCAGGGGAGGTCGAACTCTAGCGCCTCCACGGGGGAGTCCCCGATGCGGTCGCCGAAGAGGTCTGCTCGGCGGGCGTCTGCTGCGCCGCCTTCGCCGCGTACTTCTTGACGACGTTGCGCGTCGGATCGTTGCGGTCCACGCCCACCGTCACCATGAGCGGGAGGTTGTGGAGCTGATTCGTGTCCGTGAGGTTTGCGACGCCGACCGCCTTGCAAAGGCTCGCCAGTTCCTCGCGCCCGATGCGCTGCGCCTCGGCCTTCGGATGCTCGTAGTTGATCCACACGAACACCTTGCGCCCCTTGGCGGGACCGTCGGACAGAATCTCGAACGTGAGGTTGATGCCCATGCCGAGGCCGTTCTTCGTAGCCTTCATCTCCGAGTCGGTGACGACCGCCTCGTAGGTGCCGGACGGGATTGCGTCGCGGGAGGTCGTGTCGATCTCCGCCGCGTTGAAGTTCAGTTGTGCCATTGTTGGATTCCTTTCTGGTGGGGTTTACTTCTTCGAGCCGACCTTCATGCCTTCCATGAAGGCCGTCCACGAGAGAGCCATCTCCGTGGGAAGCGAAAAGCGGTTCTTCGCGTTGAACGCGGGAGAGCCGTTGGTGCGGATGACGCGCTCGCCGCCGTCGGCACCGACGGGCGCGGCCTTGCCGGTCGTCGAGTCGACGCGCATCCTGCGGGTCGCGAAGAGGACGGCGTCCGCCCACTCGCAGATCAGCGAGTTCGCCGCCTTGTGGAGGCGCGGCTGGTAGCGGTCGTATGCGGGATGCTCCGGGTCCTCGAAGCGCTCCACCTTCGCGTGGGCGACGAGGATCACCGCCATCTGGCGCTTCGAGCGGATCTCGTTCAGGAGCTTCACGACCTCGCGCCAGTAGGTGAGCGCGTAGGTGTAGCCCTTGCCGTAGCCGCCGTCGGCCTTTTCGATGGACTTGACCCCATAGTCCTGGCAGACGCGGTCCCAGATGAGACGCTCCAGCCAGTCCAACGAGTCGACGCACAGCGTCTGGAAGTCATGCTCGCCGTCTCGGACGGCCTTAAGCTGCTCCACGACGTCGGCGTATGTCGCGCAGAGCGGGAACTTCGCCGTGTCGATCTCTGAGAGTCCGTCTTCCGTTTGCACGAAGACGGGCTTCGGGGCTGATGCCGCAAAGGTCGATTTTCCGACTCCCTCGGAGCCGTAAATCATGATGCGGGGAGGCTGCGGCTGGCGTCCCGTAGTTATCGAATCGAGCAGGTTGCCCATGTCTCTTTTCCTTTCTTCGGTTTTGTGTGCATGAAAAAGGCGGACGATGAAACACCGTCCGCCAGTTTGAAGTCGATTGCCGTTTGCTTCCTACACGTCGAGGATGCGCAAGTCCTCGGTCTTCGTCGGCCAGACATTCGTCCGGCGGCACTCGGCGAGTTCCGCAATCGCGCGCTCGTTCTCCACGGCGCACGCTTCGAGGATGCCGTCGGTAAGCTTCCACACTCCGCAGCGGAAAGGCTCGCGCTTCTCCACGGCAATGAGATAGCAGTCTGCGACGACCTCGCCGTCGCTTGCGGTGCGCAGGACTTCGCGGTAGAACGCAGCCTGCGCGGGGTAGCCAAAGCGCCTCGCGTCGCTCTCGAACCAGTCGAGCGTCTCGCAGGTCTTGAGGTCGCATATGACGGGACGCCCCTCGTAGTCCGCCCTGAACCAGTCCATGCGGATTTGGCAGGCGACGCCGAAGTAGGTCGTGCGGACGGTCTGCTCCGCAACGCCATCGTCGAGCAGGAGGCTTGCGACCGGATGCGTCCAGACGCTTTGCTGGAGCTGCGACATGAAGTTGAAGTCCGCCCCCGATACGACGTCTTTTGTCTGTGCCGCCGCCCATTCCTTGTAGGCTTTCGTGAGCTTGCCGAACGACTCGCCCGTCTTGGGGTTCACAGGCCCGTCCGAGACGAGGAACTCCTCGTCGAACTTTGCCCGGCCCTCAAGTATGAGTGTATGCACGGCACGTCCCGTGAGGAACGCCGCCGTGTCCTCCGGCGCGATCTCGCCAGTCATCTGCTTGCGGTAGAGCCTCGGGCTTTTCGTGAAGTCCCCGAGGAGGTGGCTAGACAGGAACTTCCCGTCACGCGCCGCCTGGTGGTACTCGTCTGCGGGTATGTCCGCAAAAAAAGGCAGTTTGTTCATGTTTCGTTTCCTTTTTGATGTTGCCGGCGGAGGACGCCTTCGCCCGAAGGCCGCTCCTCCCCGCACACTTATACGATTCGCCGCGCATGGTTTTAACGGACAATTTCACGCCGCTCACCGTGTGCTGACAATCGTCCCGTTGTGCGGCTCGAAGCCGCAGGCGACGGCCTTCATCTGGATCGACTGGAGAATGTGGCGTCGGAACTGCATGAGCGTGCAGGACATCCACCTTGCTACCTCCTCCTGCGAATGCCCCTCGATGAGGTAGTCGAGGGCGAGGCGCTCGTCTGCGTCCAGCATGTCGACGAGGTCGGAGAAGGACCAGGAGAACAGCATCCCCTCGAGCGCATGGCGGTCGGGGATCGTCTCCGCGTCGATCATGGACAGGAACGACGCCGGGGCGTCCTGTTCCGCGTCGCCGTCGAGGGCGCCGTTCGCGATGTGCAGGTGCGAGTGGCAGAAGGCGCGCTTCTCGCGTTTGACGTAGCGGACGTAGTCGATCTTCGCCGACGCGACGCGCTCGTAGAGAAACGTCTTAAGTCCCGCCCGCTCTGGGTCCCAGTCCTTCAGCGAGTCGCGGCAGATTCCGAAGAACTCCTGCACGACGTCCTCTATTTCGTAGCGCTGAATGATCCCGCTTTCAGCAAGGTCGTAGGCAACACGCGCGAGATGCTTGCGCATCAGCCTGTACATCGCCTCCTGGTCTTCCTTGGACGGGACGCCTTCGGGGTCGAACGCCATGTTCAGATTCGTGTCTTCGCCACACCCCTCGTATCTCACACGACGGCGAGATTTAGACTGCCTACGCTTTGCGCCAGGGACGCCGAACTCCGCAATGTGCTCGCGGTACACGTCGCGGACGCCATGTCGACGCTCGTCCTTCGTCAGGGGACGAAGAACCCGGTCATCGACAAGCCTTTCGCCAGAGCCTGTCCGCATATATGTGCGGACGCGGATTGGGCTTGAAGGTGCGCTCATCTCGCACCTCCTCTCTGGAATGACTCGATGCCAGCTCCAGCGCGAGAAGACGCAATCTCGCAGGCACGGAATGTCCTACCGCCACCCATCCGGCTGCGAGGAATCATCCTCTGCTTTGCGCCGCCTACGACTCGCCCATTGGAGTCGCGTAGTTCGTCTACTACCTCTTCAGAGAGGAGTCTTGTCCCCGAGCCGGTACGCAGCCATGTGCGCTTGACGACCTTAACTCGGACGAGTTTTCTGGTATGTCTGCCTCTGCGAGGCTTTTCGGTGCTCTTGTTTGTCCCGCAGTTTTGCGATGCGAGCGTCGCTATTGCCTTTTGTTTCATCTTTGCCTTTCCAGCTGCCCGACACGGGCGGCTTTTGAGGCAAATTATGAGGCATTCCTACAAGTTTCTAAGAACTATACGGCATGAAACACGAAAGACCCCGCAAACGCAGGGTCTTTCGCTCAAAAACAGTTCTGACTATTTTTCAGAATCTATGTGAATTCAGGCTTATCCGTTGGTCTTACTCTCCAATTCGGCTCTAATTGCACTCATATCGTAGAATGTCTGCATGTCGTAGGTTGCCGCATTATGCAGCTTCTTGACCTCAGATTCGTTATACCTTCCGTTTTCGCTGGACTTCAGAACTTGCTTGCAACACCACAGCAAAGAACACATGCTGTTGCCCTCCATCTCGTGCCGCCTCACGAACATCTTCACTACATCGTCAATCCTCTTGCGTTCCAATGGCTTTCGCTTGTCCTTTTGTCTGTCGGCTTCTCCCCATGTGTGCTTGATCAGCGAATTGGTGACTCCTAATCCTTTGTTAACAGCTTTTATGATGCGGTTTGCTTGTGCGGTGGCCATGTTTCCGATCTGCTGAATGATGGCTTCAGAATCTCCATGCTGCAACAGAACGCCGTCCTCCTTCGATTGACCGGCGCTGGAATGATGGGCAGACTCCTCCGCCCCTGTGGAAATTGGCAGAAACGGCGGCATCATCCCGATGTCGTCAAATATGCCCCCATATAACATCTGTATCGTTTCTTTGCAGTCGGCATGATTCAAGATTGCGATGTCTCGACAATGTCCAAGAAGACCATCTAAGACCTCGTGGCGGATTCGCCTGTAGCTGCGATATGAACCTGCCTGCCCAGTTACGTCGCCGCAGTCCTGCAACCACGACTTCATTGGGGCTGTGCCCACCAAACCCCGCCCGTGCAAGACGTCCAACGCGAGGACAAGTTTGTTCTTGAAGTCCGTCCAAAGCCCCTCCGCCTCCTCCGACTCAGCCAGCCTTATGCTGGCGACTTTGGTCTGGTCGATTTCGTATACGGTTCGCATGAACATCGGGCATCCGAAAAGCCTCGTCTCCTTCTTCGAGATGCATCCCCGCACATACTCCGCGAGGGCGGAGAGCCCCATGCGGAGCTTCGAGTCATCGTTGCCGAGGCGCGAGAAGCACGTCTCGCCGTAGAGCCGTGCGAAAACTGGATGCATAACGGCTTCAGCATCGGCCTTCGTCGTATTGGTAGCTTGACTGCCCGGAAGAAGTAGCGTATCTTCGCATCTCCTGACTGCGGCGCAAATCGGCTCAAACGAGGAAATGAAATCCTCTATGACGATGCCGACGCTCTCGGCGGAGCATCCCTTTCGCCGGAATTCATCGCGCAGACGGGCGCAGCAGTCCTTGAGATTAGCAAGGGCCGCCGCATCCGACTCCGGCATCTGCCGTTGTCCGAGAATCGCCTCAACGACCTTCAGGAGCCTTTCATAGGCGGATACTATCTTCGCCGTGCCGTCGGCATATTCGGCGGTCGTCTTGACGGCATCAACGAAAGTCGCGACTCGCCTGAGCATGCCGAACTGCTTGGAATCCTCTGGATTAAGATTTGGCGAAAGGCGAGACAAGGGGACTTCCGTCCCTGTTCCACAAAGGCGGTCGGCCCATTTGTCGGCGACTTCGACAACTCTGCCAGTCGCTGCCGCCGCATTCTCAAACGCGTCGAATGCGCGCTTCATCCGGACGTCCTCAATGCTCGTCATACCATTCGCGGGGGATAAGCTTGATTCCGTTGCGCCATTCATCAACCTTGTGTACGCCCTCGACCTGTCCCCATATTGATTCGCCGGCGTGTTCAAGGACTATCGCCTGCCAACTGCCCCCGCACGCCAAGACAGAGGCAGCGATTGTCCTGAACATCTTTCGCACCGCCTCCGTGTCTATCTCGTCATACGAATCTTTCGCTTTCATCTCGGGGAAATACACCTGGCTCGGCTGGTCGAACACGGCGAACGAAGGCAAGAACGACGTCTCGCCTGCGTTGCGGGCGCAGAAGTACTCCTGTAACGCGCACATGTACGCTATGTGGCACGACACCCAGTTTGACGCGCTGCCCACCTCGCTCAGAAGATGGTACTGTCCGTCTTCGCCCCGGACCTTGACGTTTAGGTACTGCTGGTCGAACTCCATCGGGGCGGACTTGTACTGCTCTTCCACGTCGAGAGTAGAAAGTCTGGCCTGCGCCCGGCGTCCTATGTCCTCCATGATGGACATGAAGCGAGCCTGGGCGTCATTCTCCTTCAGCCATCTTTCCGTCTCCTCAAGCCGAGCCTTCAATTCGTCGCGCTTCTGCATAAGCTCCGACGAGGAGTCTAGCTCTACAGCGAGCTTGACAGTGGAACGCATCTCGCTGATCAGGGCAAACACGCGCTTCACGAAGTCGCGGCCTCTCCTGGCCTCCTCCTTCTCCCTCTCCAGCTCGGCAAAATAGTTCCTGAGCGAGTTCTGCTCCTCAAGGAGTTCGTTCAGCGCCTCTTCCTGTCTCCTCTTCACCTTGTCGCAAGCGACCACGGACGACGGATCGATTGCCGCAGCCTCCTCGTGGCGTCTCAGGGCGGCCAGCATCTTGTCGAACTCCACCGCCGCGAAACGGTGGCCGTCACCTCCGCATATAGGGCAACGCCCGTCTGGGGATGTGTTCTTCGCCATCCACTCTGCTATCTCCAGACGCTCCTTGCGTCTGCGGAGTATCCCGCCAGTGAGCAGTGCCGCTTTGCGCAGCTCTTCAAGCTCATTGAGTCGCCCCCTTATGGCGGCGATGTCTCTGCCAACCTCCAGTAGCCTGTCACGCTTCGCCTGAATCTCCTTGTCAGCATGGAATATTGACTCAAGCTTCTGCTCGACGCCAACGCTGTCCTCGCGCATGGTGATCCTGTCAGCGGCCGACACGAGCTCATCAAACGACATTCCCTCGACGCTGCCTTCGTACAGTCCGAGTTCCTTTGCAATCGTGAACTGCGCAGCAAGCTCACCCCTGCGCTTGTCCATAGCCGCCGTAGCCGCCTTTATCTGTGCTTCCAGCGCCCGAAGCTGCTTGGACAGCTCCTCCTTGTCGCGGGTCCGCGAAATGTACTCCTGCGTCTCTGCTCCGACAACAAACCTGAACCACGTGGCAAGACGCATGCGGTACTCGGTCTCGTGCATCTTGTAGAAGAGTATGTTCTGATTGGCGATGATGTCCTGGCTTTGGAATGACATATGCGTAAGGTCGCGGAACCCGAGTCGCTTGTTCCCCCAACCAGAATCGTCATGCTCTATGTACGGAACGGCGAAGAGATTGTCGAAGAAGTCCTTTACCTCCTGTAGAGCCTTGTTCTTCTCGGGCGGCTCGTCGGGAGGATCGAACCGCTCGCTTCTTATGGTGAGCGACATCTCACCGCTGGCCTTGCCTTTGTCCTGCGGTGACTTTCGGGCTACAAGGATGTGTTCTCCCTTGTCGCTCACGACAGTCACACCATACCATGACGCGCTCTTTCTGATGACGTCTATGGGTATTGCGCACTTTGACGAGCCAAGGCAGTAGTCGATGATCGGTATCACAGCAGACTTGCCAGTGCGGGACTCTCCCGTTATGACGTTCACCACGCCAGGCTCGAACCACACTACGCGCTTGAGGGGTTTGACATCGGCCTTTGACGGCCAGATCACAATGTTCTCGATTTGGAAGTACATTAGAATTTCACTCCTAGATCAAGTGCTATCGTGGAAAGTTCCAGCGGACCCATCCATTTCCCAAGCCGCTCTGCTCGGTTGCCAAGCCTCTGAACCGACTTAGAGAGTTCCGCTGTGCCGCGCTTCACTTTGCCTATCTTAAGTGGCACAAGGCTTGCGCTCTCCGCATCCCATGTCAGCATTCTGCGATATACTGCCATGTCGGCAGCCTGAAGGGTGTAGTCCAGAAACGACTTCACCCTGTCGTGCAAGGTCTCAAGTTTGTCCGCATACCCGTCCTTTACAAGCCGCATCGCAAATGCATGGAGCGACAGCGAATGGTCAATCGCGTTGGTATAGGCTCGTCCACGCAACAGCGCCGTGACGACGCAGTGAAGCAGAAAAGGCGGCGGGGTGTGCCGAGGGTTGGCGTTCACGTATCCGGCCGAGAACCGCCAGAGAAGATATGCGCCCACCACAGGAGTGTTCCATTCCCTATACTCGTCAAGCAGTATCGCCATGCTCCTCCTTGAACTTACGGACTCGCTCCCGCCAGTCTGGATGCCATCCGATTTCCTCGTCGTTGGCCAGCATGTGGTACGAACCCTCGACGGTGCCATCGAGCGGGTCTCTGTTCCCTATCCGAATCCCCTTGCAGTGCGAAGGCGCGAGGCATCCATCGAACAGGGCGAGTCCGATCTCCTCGGGAGTGCCTCCGTCATGCGCCATCTGGGCGATGTGGGAGTTGCCCTTGTATCCCGCCAGCAGCTCCTGCTCGAATCTCTCGACGTCGATGTCGCTGATCGAGTCGTCTTCGGCCCACGCCTGGCGGTTGATTGTCGCGATTATGTAGTCCTGCGCCGCTTTGTACTGTTGCTGTCCAGGCACGGCGACCCAATCCATCTGCGCGATGTAGAGCTGACGGGAGTTGAGTTCGCCGTCGACACGCGACTTCCCGAGGAAAGCCGCCGTAGCATAGTTCATCAGCCCGTTGCGACAAGTCGATTCGCAGGCGGAGTCGAAGCAAGACTGAAACTGTTGGCGCGTGAGCGTATGAGCCTCTTCGCTATTCATGCATTCCTGAAAGCGAATCCGCAGCCACTTGCGCATTAAGAAGGCAATGCTTCTGGCGTTTCTGGCTGTCACTCCCGCCTCACGCTCTATCTGGCTCTCAAAGGCCTCGTCCGACATCTCGCCATCTATCTCGAACAGATGCAGCTTGCCACCTCTGTCGAGGTCGAACCCCGCAGACAGTATGGCATTCAGGCGAGCATCGGAATAAGCCTCGTCATTCATGCGTGGCGAGTCCTTTCTGCCCAGAGCGAAATACTCTGCCGCCGCTGTCGCTCATCGTTGTCGCTCCTTGTCTTTACGGACATTCGCATCGGGCACACGGCTGACTATGTCGCCTATGTCGCATTTCAAGACTTCGCATATCCGTTCAAGCGTCGTTGTCGCCACCGGCTCGCTCTTGGACAGTTTGGCGAGTGTGACGGAAGATATACCCGTGGCACGCCGAAGTTCCGTCTTCGACATGCCGCAGTCGATGAGTCTATGCCACAGATTGTTGTAGCTTAGCGCCATGAAATTGGTTCTCCAAGTGTTCCTCTTGCCATTGTGCGGAATATTATATCAAAAATCGGTGCATGAAAGCAAACATAAACTTCACATTGACCTACCGCTGGTTTGACTTTGCTTTCGCGGAATCGGCATGGCTTTATTGCAGACTGCCTCTGAAGTGGCGAGGTAGTAGCTGTCTCAACCACTCCCTCGTCTGACAGCCCTTGCCCCAAGGCCACCTATCTCCGCATCCCCAGCATCCGTTCCTGCTCCTCCCATATCGGAGTGTCGAGTTCCTGCAGCTTCGTCACGGATATGGACGGAAGCTCACCGAGCATGATCGCCTCCACGATCCTCGGCGAGAGGTATGCGAGGCGCAGCATCTTGCCGAGGTAGGAGTTGCTGAGGCCAAGGGCGTCCGCGAGCGCTTTCTTGTCGTGGTATGTGCCAGTCGTGAGCAGGTCTGCCCATTTGTGGCACTTTCGCAGGGCGCGCACAACGGCGAGGTCACCGTCCGCAGCCGGCTCCTCGCCATTGTCGCCGGGCGAGGCGAGCACAATCTTGGCACGACCGAGATTCCGCTTGAGACGAGCCGGAACCACGATCTTGCCATCGTCGCCCTCGATTGCGAGGTCAATCTCGACCTTTTCTGGGAACAGTCGAACCTCGCGGACAAGAAGCAGGAGAAGCCTCTCGCGCTCGGTGGGGACCATCCTGCCCCAGAACCTCTCCATGTCGGACGTCTCGACCTGGTACGCCTCTTCGAGGCTCGGGTTCCCGTTGCAGACAAGTGCCCTGATGTCGTCGCGGCGTAGGACGCTCCCAAGCTGTGTATAGACGAACTTCTCGATCACGTCCGCCGCGATGCTGCGGATCGGACAGGATCGCTCCGCGTTCTTTGCGTCCCGTGTGCAGCGGTAGTAGACGTACCTGCGCCGTCCGCCCGCCTTCGAGTAGTTGGAGAACACAGGCGTCATCGAGCCGCCGCACGAGCCGCAGCGCAGAATGCCCTTGAGAGGCGCGAACATCGTATGCTTCATCGTCTTCCCGTCGTAGCACCTGTTCTCGTCTAGGGCTTTCTGCGCGGCCTCGAACTGCTTCTCGTCGATGATGGCCTCGTGACGTCCGTCGAACAGCTCGCCCGTCCGCTTGATGCATAGCTTGCCCGTATAGACCCTGTTCTTGAGTATGGCGAGCACCATGCGGGGACGCCACGGCTGGCCGTCGGCGCGTCTGTTGGGGGAATCGTTCAGGTCCTTCGCCACCTGCATTGAAGATCCCGTGGCAATGTAGCGGCGGAATATCCACCGCACGACCTCCGCCGCCTTCGCATCCACCTTGAGCTGCTTGTCCTCAAGGACGTAGCCGTAGGGCGTCGGCCCGCCCGTCCACATGCCCCGCTTGCGGGAGGCGTATATCTTGTCGCGGATGCGGTCGGCGGTCATCTCGCGCTCGAACTGCGCAAAGGACATGAGGATGTTGAGCATCATGCGCCCGGCAGCGTTCGACGTGTCTATCTGCTGGGTGACAGAAACGAACGACACGTTGTGCTGCTCGAAAAGCTTTGAAAGATCGGTGAAGTCGCAGAGCGACCGCGACAGACGGTCGATCTTGTAGACTACGACCACGTCTATCTTGCCCGCCTTGATATCTCCGATCAGTTCCGAAAGGGCGGGGCGGTTCATCGTCCCGCCGGAGTAGCCGCCGTCGTCGTACTTCTTGTCCATGAGCCTCCAGCCCATTCCGACCTGGCTCTTGATGTATGCAGAACAAGCGTCGTACTGCGCGTCGAGCGAATTGAACTCGGCGTCAAGCCGCTCGTCCGTCGATTTGCGCGTATAGACCGCGCACCGCTTTGTTTCCTGCGTCTGCCTCATCCCGCACCTCCGTCCCTGGCTCGGCGCACAGCGTCCGGCCGCAGCCTCTCCATCACCC
>JAFXEA010000440.1 GCA_017521065.1 Kiritimatiellia bacterium
CATGGCTTCCTGACTTCGCGAAAAGTTTGCCGGATCATCCTAAATGTGACTTGACTTTACGGTGCGATGAAGCGGCCAATAAACGGAATGCGCCCAAGAACCATACTGATAAGGCTCGTTAGAACAAATGTCACAACCGCCGAAAGCACCATCGTCACCGGTGTCGGAAAATGCGGCCGGATCCATGCAAGAACCGGAACGAGCACAAGCATATGCGCGAGATAGGTACCGAAGCTGGCCTTCGCCAGCGGCTTGATGATGGCGCGGTAAAATGCGCCCTGGGAATTCAACTTGCGGATCATAAGAAAGGCGCCGGCCGCTGTCATCGCCACTCCCGTGGTGCAGGTACGCCACCCCAACTCAAGGTCAAGGGCTAACGAGAGCGGCCCTTCAACCGGATAACCGTTTTCCAGCGGAATGCGGCCAAGGAACACAGCGCATATGAAAATCCAACCCGCCGTCCAGAGTGGAAGAGCTATCGACAAAGTCTTCTTCCAAGAAAGTTCAGGAACGAATTTGCGGAAATAAAATCCGAGCAGCACATAGCCGATAAACCCACTCACATAATGAAAACCGCCGAAATCATTCCAAAGTGATTCACCCCAAAGGAAAGGCTCGGTACCGCCGCCCGCACTGCCGATGACATAGACCGCCAGCTTACGAATGAACGGGAAAGAGGTGGTGAAAAGCCAAAGCGCCAGCCAACCGCGCATTTCGCGCGCACTTAGACGTTCCGCCCAGGGCGAGATGACCGGCATTGCTAGATAAAGCCCCATCAGCATGGGAATAAACCACATATGCGCTCCGCACATCGGGAAGTTGAAGAGAAGCTCCTTCCAACCGCCGCCTGCAAAAGCGCAATAGATGCACGACCATACGGCAAACGGAATGAATATCCGCGAAAATCTGCGCTTCAGAAACTCTCCGGAAGGCTTTCTCACCGGGAACAGCAGATAGCTTGAGGCCATTACGAAGAGCGGAACACAGGCGACGCAGGCAGAGACGAACACCGCAAGATAGATGGCATCTGATGCGCTGCGCAGAAGACATCCGCCATTCTCGGAAAAATAGAACGGTTCGCAGCAATGGGCTAAGAGCACCATAAAGCATGCGATTACACGCAGATAATCAAGGAATACGATTCTTTCTCCGGTTTTCATTTTTCTTACCTCCCTCTGATAATATTGCAGTCATCTTCCTTCATAGAAATAAGTTCTTCCACAAGGATTGAGCAGCATGAAAAAGTTCGACTTCTACACCTTCCTTTGGGACCAAGCCTCTCAAGATTGCCGTACAGCCCAGATGTTGCCTTTATACGTACCTTCTTCATCCCCTTCAGTTACATTTCATTCATCTCTCATGGACACAGTTTGCAAACTATAGACTTGGTATATTAATTTTCAAGGTCATAGCACAAATAAAATCCTTCCGAATCGAACTCATTTATCTCGTCTCTTCTTTGATCGTCATGCCGATTTCCGGTGAGGCGTCGCCAAGAAGATCGGCTTGCGCCGGAACATTGCGCCAAACGACAGGAGTCAAATGGACATCGAGATTTTCGTCCTTGATGACGATAAGCGAAACAGAATGCTTGATCTCACGCTTAACGCCATCCTGGTCGGGCGACGAGACAAAAAGCTGCAGACCTAAGTCATCAGCAAAAGCCAAAAGCTGATCGCGACGAGCCGCATCAATTCCATAAAACGCTTCGTCAAAAAGGATCGGTGACGCCTTAGGC
Source organism: Kiritimatiellia bacterium (assembly GCA_017521065.1). Taxonomy (GTDB): domain Bacteria; phylum Verrucomicrobiota; class Kiritimatiellia; order RFP12; family UBA1067; genus UBA1731. The sequence continues at coordinate 1,739 of JAFXEA010000440.1, forward strand.
TTATCCAGACCGCTACCACCATGATAAAGAAATTCAGCAACAGTCAAAATGAGCAAATAGTTCGGGACCGCCTGCTCGCCGCCAGAGCCCATGCTCTTAACCTTGCGATCAATGACACGCCCTTCTTCGCTCTCCGTTACAACCTTAAGCTCAAACCTAAACCATCTACGGTAATCGAATATAGCGGGAATCTCGTCTATCTCAGCATTGAGGATCTCTTCACGGTGATAGGAAAGATATTCCCTGAGCTCATTTTTATCATCTCCCGAATCAAGCGCATACCCCTTTCGCACAAGCTCGACAAAATGTTCATACTCCGGAACCGGCGTTATGCCGAATTGATAGCGGTTGACTCCAAAGCGGCGTCCTGAAAGTTTACGCTGGATTCGCCCCGTCAAATCACTGATTCGCATAAGATCCACATATAGATGCCGCATCACTTCGCCCATGAAAATACGTTCAAACACCTCCCTGTTCTTCTGATCAAGAACGCCGCGCAATTCATCAAGCCTATGCGTCTCATCCGCAAGAACCTCCAGAAGCGAACTTCCGCGGCGATCCGTTATCCTGTTCGCAGCCCGCTCAAAAGAAAATGCGTACGGCTCTCCTTTCGGATCGCGAATGCGCTGCTCAATTCGCGCCTCCACAGCCCCAGACTCCTTCGCCAAACGCTCACGAAGCTGCGCGAAATCCACAGCCGCTTCCTCGCATTCAGGGCACTCGGTATACGCAAACTCCGCTACATCCATCCCTTCAGGAATTTGCGCCTCAAACTTAGCCTTGTAAACTTCAATCTGAGCGGAAAACGCTTTAAGTTTCTCTTCCTCTTTAGCGCGAGCGTTCACAACACCATCCAATTTTCCGCGTTTATCCCCGATATCACGGCTCTTCGCATCCGCTTCCGCTTCCCTCAGGCGCACAGCCTTTTCTGCCGAGGCAATGCGTTTTTCAAGTGTTCCGTCAATTCCCTGTGAGCGCATCTTAATGCGAATATCCTCAAGCTCCTCGCGCTCACCTTCCGCATCAGCCCTACGCTCCGCAGCTGCCTCAGCCGCCAACTGCGCGCGCTCTGTCGCCCGTTCTGCCGCCAATCCGGCGGAGCGCACTAAATCAGTCTCCAGCTTCGCCATCTCTTGAACGGAGAAGAAAACCTCTTCAAGCTTTTCAATTCGCTCCAATGATGCATTAAGAGCCGCAGATTTCCTATTCGCTGTTTTTTCAGCCTTCTCAGCCTCTGCAAGACAAGATTCCGCCGCACGCTCAAGCCGGGATTGTTCCGATTCGCGAGCCTTGCGTCCGATAAGACGCGGCTTCACAGATGGCGAAAGCCCTTCACGTCCTCTAAAAATCCATGTCTTCTGCGAAAGGAAATCTCCATCAGAAGGTCCGATCTTCCCGGCAAGATGCCGTGCTAAAAGTTGAACAGCTTCAACATCGGACTCTTCGAAGGAAATAAAAGCTCCTATCCATGGCGCAAGGTCATTCACGGAAACATCGCTCGATGCGCCACGCACGGCAACTGCAATCGCGCCGCCATTTCGCCATGCGATCTGCCGCACCCTATCCGCTTCATCTGAGCGCACAAGCCATGTTGCAAGGAAGTCATCACCTATCAACCTCTCAAGGAGCGCAAGGTGACGGGCATCACATCCCGACGCCGGTTCAAGCAATTCGTAAATCGGCCGTGCTGCGAGCATCTGGTTGCGGACTTCAAGACGGACATCCTGAAACTCCGGGATATCCGGCATATTCTCGCCGCGCGAACGTATCGTTTCAAGCTCTGAGCGGCATCTTTCCGACTCTCGTACGGCATTACCCGCCTCAAGATCAGCACTGAATGCCGCTTTTGCCCGGCGGTCCTTCTCAGATGATATTTCAGTGCGAACTGTCGAAAACGCAGCACCGATATTTTCCTCGGCACCATAAAGCGCATCGGCAAGCGACCCAACCGCGAAATCAGCGGCCTTTCCAGCAGCAATCAATTCATCCGCACCCTTCTTAAAGGCTACGCTTCGCTTTGTACGCGCATCCTTTTCCACCTTGACGGCAGCATCCTTTGAACGCCGGATTTCTGACAGATTCTTCTCTGCATCGCGAGCCTTTCTGTCCGCTTCGGCAAAGCGCTGAGATGCCGATTTCTCACGGTCAATCAACCCTGTTTTATCTTTCGCACGAAGTTCCTGAAGTCTTTCGCGCGATCTGGCGACATCTCCTTTAAGATCCGACCATTCGCGCTCGAGCTTATCGAGAAGTTCTCTCCCCTCCTCTTCCGCCTCTTTCAGCGCTGCAACGCTTTGCACAGCAGCCGCTCGCTTCTGCTCACACTCCGACCATGCGACGACATCGGCTTTAAGGCGCAATTTTCCAAGCTTTTCAGATTCACGGCGAAGATCGTTTAAGTAATTTGCTCGCTCGTCAATCTGATCTAGTTTACCCTTGCTTTCTTCGATTTCACGAAGTCCCTTCAAAAGCGGTTCAAATGTATCACGGCTCGGATCTTCTAAAAGCTGACGGAATAGATCGTCATAATTGGCAGCACGCGCCGCGATTTCCCGATAAGCTTTACCCGTGCGAAGAAGCTTGCAGACATCGGCATACTTCACCTCACCGCCGAAAAGCCTCGCACCTACCGCATTGGCGTAATCGTTGATATGCGGATAATATTTGCCGCCCGTAAGCAAAGCCATTCCGCTCTTAAATTCGCTTTGCGATGCGGCTCTAAATCGTCCACCATCTTCAATCATAAGTGGAAGTTCTGAAACTCCAACGCTCGCGATCCCGCCCCAGCGCTCGTACTGAACATCCATCCCGCGCGCGGAAAGCCCCACGACAAGTGAGCAAACCCGCCCGCTGTCCGACTTAAGCTCAACTGCGGCATATGTAATTCCAGCTTCGCGGGCGGTACGACCCGTTACAGCGTTATAGCGAAGCACTATGCCTTGATAGGTTCTGCCCCCTGAATCTTTAGAGCCAGCCACACGCGCGGCGGAATTAAACTCCATCTCACGTCCTGCCGTCAGCACAAGATGAACAGCATCAAGAATCGTCGTCTTGCCCGAGCCATTATCGCCCAGCAGAAACAAATGTCCGCCTTCAGGAATTTCTATCGTCGTCGTCCCAAGGTTATGGAACTCCACCAACCTCACGGCCGTAATTTTATATGTTTCAGAAGATTTCATAATACTCGCCACTCCTTATGCTTTCAACGATGAAAGCGGACAAACCATAATCCCATCTTCTTTACGAACATAGGCATATTCCCCTACTGCCGTTATAATCATCTTAAAAGTTGGCTTACGAAGTTTCTTCCCTGCAATTAAGCTATCCAGACTATTCAATGTCCGCGCCCCTTCATCAATCAAACGCTGTCCTCCCATTTTAACCTCAAAAAGAGCATACTCACCATTCGGCAAGTGAATAACTGCATCACACTCAAGTCCTGCCTTATCATGATAGTGTCTAACTTCACCGCCAAACAATTCTGCATACACCCTCAAATCTCGCACCGCCATAGTCTCAAACATGAAACCAAAGGTCTTGAGATCATTCATCAATTCACCCGGCCCGACACCCAATGCCGCAACCGCGATTGAAGGATCTACAAAATATTTCGTATCTGAAGACCTTACTGAATCTTTCGTCCGCAAATTAGGACACCATGCATGTGAATCCTCAATGACGAACAACTTGCGTAAAGCATTAATATAAGAGTATATTGTATCGTCATCAATCGACATCATCTCATTTGAAGCGATATCCGCTTTGATTACTCTCGCTGACGCTTGGGTTCCTTGAACTCGGGCATATGATCGCATTACCTTTAATGCCCTATCCGTATTTCGTCCAATTTTATCTACACGGGAGATGTCTCTTTCGACAATCGCCTGAACGATATTTTTTGCCGTCTCAAAACGAGCTCGCCCCTTCATCATCAATGACTGCGGCCACCCGCCTCTACAGACAATCTCTGCCATCTGTTCCAATTCCCACGATTTAGCGTCTTCCACCGAAATCATCTCTCCGCCAAACAATCCCGAGAGACTGACGGCCCCCGACGATTCACCCGACTCCCACAACGACATGGGACGCATCCTAACCCAGGAAAATCTTCCTGTTCCCGAGTGCTTCAATTCATCAATATCCACCGGCACAGCACTGCCCGTTATCATAAATCCACCGATAATCGATTCTCTATCCGCCTTGAACCGAATAGCATCCCAAATCTGAGGTGCAATCTGCCATTCATCGATCAATCGCGGGAAATCTCCGGACAAAATTTTTCCTGGCGCAATCGAAGTTAGTTCAATGTTTTGATCGCGTTTCGTTGGTTCATCCATAAAAACACAACTCTTTGCAATCTGAAGGCATGTCGTCGTCTTGCCACACCATTTAGGACCTTCCACCAAAACGGCAGCAGACGATGACAATTTCAACGTCAAGATTTCATCAACAATTCTTTTGCGATAATTATTCATAACATCGTGAATTATATCAAATTCCCCTTGTCACGCACAAGCATTCGGGTGATTGGCTAGTTTTCATTCGGGTATTTGGATTACTTTCATTCCGTTAATTATCGAATTTTCAGTCGGTTATTTAGATGACTTTGATTCGATATTCCCCTTAGAGTCCACAAATCAACACCCATCTCCACAAATCGGATTTGTGAATCTGATTTGTGAGGATGAGTGAGGACCATAGTTTGCAAACTGTGGCCCTCACAAAACCTACCGCAGGTTCAAATTGATTTTAACAGTGCTTTATCTAGCACAATCTTTACCGAAGTTACCACCGCTTTTATATAAATGCGGTGGTAA
>JAFXEA010000441.1 GCA_017521065.1 Kiritimatiellia bacterium
AGCTGTGTCAGCAGTAACCACAAACGTGTGGAAGGGTGCGGTTTCCGGCGGCATATGGAGCGTTCAGGAGAACTGGACGGAAACCCTGACTCCGACGGTGGCGACTGTGTACGACTTTTCCAAGCTTGAAAATGGCGCAGAGGTCGTCAATGATTACGTGCGTGTGAAAAACACCGCCGAGCAGCTTCAGATAGAAGGATTGATATTCGGAGAGAATAAGGGAACCGTTACGCTTAAGGGTGCAAGCGACTCGGAGACGATTTTCTCCAGGTCTTCGTTTCTTGACGTTCCATCCGGTACGGTTTTCGACTGCAGGCTGCGTCATACCACAGGGCCGTGGAAGGACTCCAACGCAGTGCTCTCCTTTAACTTGCCGGGAACTGTAAGATTCTTTGGGACTTCGTTCAAGCCGACTCTATGGATTTTCGCCTTCAGCTCGTCAGGCGCTTCCATTGTGTTCAATGATGTCGAAGATACGTTCAATCTGACGAGACTCAGGTTCATGACCAATCGCGTAACCGTAATGGTGAATGGTGACGCGACTTTTGCCGATGTGCATGACAGTAATTGGCCTAATACATGGACGGCGGATGCGAACCGGATCATCGGCGATGGAGATTCAACGTTGACAATCTCTTCCGGTTATGGATATGGGGTGATATTGGATGGCAATAATAAACCGGGGCAGCACTTCAATATGATAACCAATTTCAACACCGTTGTGCTTAGTGGAGGTGGTGCTGGACATTGGCGTGGACCTGCTCATGCGAAGAGATACGTGTTCCGCAATTTCGATCTGGATTATGGGCGTGAATATACGAAACCTGGCAATCTTGTGAACAACGTAGCAGGTGCGTTGCAGTTGATTCCTCAAGCGGCGGTCGATCTTGATGGTAGCGCAAGGGTACGCACATATTGCGATCAGATCCTGTCCACTTTGTCCGGCACAGGTACCCACGGCAGCTTTGATGTTGGAGGGACATGGAACAATTCCACAGAAATGAAGGTCACTCCAGGTTCTCTTACTGTTGGCGAGGGTGTGACATCTCCGACAAGCACCGTTTTCAACGCACGGCTTACTGGCATCGGAAGAGGTTTTATCAAGAAAGGCCCCGGCTATGATTTGACCCTGACCGGCGCCAATACCTATACCGGGGATACGCGGGTTGCGGAAGGCCGGTTGGTGTTGAAAAAGCCCGTTTCGTATGGAGCGGCATGGTGGTGGTCTTTTGATGGTGAGGATCAGACGCTATCCAAATCAGGTTCCGCTGATTTAAAATTCACATTTATGTATGATGGTAATGTAACTCCTGTTGACGATGGTGTACGGGGGACACGTGCGGTGCATCTTGACGGACCGAATCGGGCCGCTGTCCGTTTGAATACGAGGCAAGCTGTCGTTTCTGGCAATGAACCGTATTCCATCCAGTTCTGGATCCGTCCGGATCGTTCCGGATGCTGCGCAACAGCTGAGCGCCTGTCGTACATTTTCGACTATGGTACCGAGTGGGCCGGCGATTTCACGCGTTCACGCATTGTCCTGTACAGGACATCGGTTGACAGTGACGACTATTTCCTCATCTTTACGCCCCAAAACACCAATTCCAGGGAAGTGCCGCAAGGAATGGGCGTGAATGTCCAACTCAAGGGTGCGGACATTTTTGACGGCAGGTGGCACCATGTCGCCTATGTATATGGCAGGGAAAACAGGCTGGTTGAGGCGTATCTGGATGGTGTTCTCAAAGGTACGGATCTGCTCTCATCCAGTATGAATCACCCTGATAATGCTATGATCAGAATTGGTTTTCCTGATGCGAACAGAATCAACTACTATACCGGTGATATCGATGAAGTGAAAGTTATGCCCCAAGCGCTTTCTGCGGATGAGATCTTGAGGGAATTCGTATTCGCCGCCCATCGGGAATGTATGGCCGCGCCGACACCAATCATCCACTGGACTTTTGCCGACAGTGAGAATATCGGTAAGGACATGTGCAATGTCGCTTCACTTGTCGGGGTGGATGGACAGACGGCGCCTTCTCTCAGTAAGGCAACCTACGCAATTGAAGGTAAGGCGTTGGAGAAGGTTCGCCCCATGCAGACCGTTGCCTATCCGGAATGCATGCCTACAGGAAACCAGCCGTTCACTGTGAGCTGCCGTTACCTGTCGAATGGCAGTGTCGGGAACAGCCCTATCCTCTGGTGGGGCAATCCAAGTGTCGCAAACGGATATTTCCGAATCCAGACATCCGAGTCCAACTTGCGTTCGCCAGCCGTCGGATATGCTACCGCGAGTTCGCTTGGGGCTCAATGGAATGGATTTGCGCACGGAAATCCTCAGATTCACCATACGACGGCTGTGACAGCAGCCAGCGACATTCCTTCAGGCTGGACGGATTTCACGGTCTCCTACGATAATGTGTCAAAGAAGCTCAAAATGTATGTCGATGGTGCGCTGGTAGGTGAAAAGAGCAATGTCAATCTTGATGTCAGAAAAGGGGATGCACTGCATGTAGGATATCAGACGGTTAACGGGAAGACGACACTTTTCCAGGGGATGATTGACGATATCCAGATATTCAACCGCGCATTGTCTCACGACGAGGTGCGGCTTGTGGTTCGCAAATTGCATGGCGAAACGGTTGACCGTGTCATAGTGAACAGTCCTGTGACAGTGTCGTCCGGCGCGACGTTGGCGTTTGAAGGACCCGCCCATTCACTTGTTTCCCTTTCTGCCGAGTCGGGTACGATCCACATTGCGCAGGATGCCGATTTTACGCCGAATGCGGGAGCGAGCTCCGTTGGTGCATTGACAGGGAAGGGGCTTCTGAATCTGCCGCAAGGATGCGATTTTTCTGTTTCGGATGTTTCCGAATTCGGCGGCACGGTCAGATTGGCAGGCGGGGCGAGTTTCGCCATGTCCGTATCTAGCGATGAAATGACAGCTGATCTCTATGCCGAATCCGGCGCTGTGCTGAATGCTTCCTCACCGATCCGTACGACAGGCCGTGCTGTGATCCCTGCGGCTGTTACGGTGATTCTGCCGCAAAGATGGCCGGAGGGCGAGGCCCCAATCAGTCTCGTTGAGGCATCCGACATAATTATGGGCGAAGTGAACTGGCTCTACAAGGATTCTGACGGCATTGTACTTGATGCTAATGATTACCGCGTGATCCGCAGTGATTCCGGGCTCGCCGTAAAGAAGAGAAAAGGAACGGTTGTTGTTTTACGCTGAGCAACAGCACATCAAGGTATGAAAAGAATCTGTTTGAAATTCCTTTTTGCTGGCGTTTTGGCGCAAACCTGTTTCGCTGCTGGAATTGAGCCTCGTCTTGATGTTGTCTTCGATGACGCTCAGGGTGGAGTGAAGTCGGTCACGGTCGCAGGGGATCCTGATTCAATGAACTGGGTGGAGGGTCTTGGCGAATGGGGCACTCCATCTCCGTCCATGCGGTTGGATTTTGTCGCTGCGAAGACTTCCGGCCCCGTCCAGAATGCGGTCTGGACCAATCAGGCCTTGCGGTTGGATGTGAGGCGTGAGGTTTGCGGCGGCATGCTTTCGGAAAGGTATGTCTTTACTGCCATATCTCGCCATCCGGTCTATTTCGGACGCGGAGAGGTCGGCATCTATGCGACATTCAACGACAACTACGAAGATGCCTTGACGAGCCAGCGCAAGCGATGCCATGCGCATATCTGGTGCGGAGGGGCTTTCGGTGGTGTACGGGCGCTGAAAATGGGGCTGTTTCCGGTCGAGCTCGGGCTTTTTCTTACCGAGGGGACTCTGGATGCCTATTCTGTGCGGCGCATCAAGTGGCAGTACTCGAACGACCGTGGTGATTTCATCTTCCATCCGGAACCTTTCTACCTTAATCCCGGCGCATCAAAAACGTTTTCATGGAGACTTTCAGCCTATCCGTCAGGAGGCTTCCGCGAAGCGGCACTTGCGTCGGGACCTTCAGCGGCGCTGATCGATTTCGAAAATGAAACCGTCTTTACCGGCGAACGGTTCCGCCTTTCGGCGACATGCGCGGAGGATGTGACCGCGTGCAAGGTGACGGTGAACGGGAAGGAAGTGCCCGCAAAGGTTGAAGGGAGCCGTGTCACTGTTGATTTCCGTCCGGAGTTCCGCGGGATGGCGAATTTCGTTTTTGAGCTGAACGGACGCCGACACAGGGCGGTCGGATATGTGGCAGATGATTTCCGTACGCTGGTGGGACGTCGAGTCGATACGATTCTGCGCGAAAATCAGTGTCTTGACGTGAACAGCCCTCTCAATGGCGCATTCATCCTCTATGACAACGAGGAGTCCCGCCAGCATTACGGATACCGGTATGGGGATCACAATGCCGCACGCGAGCGGGTGGGGATGGGACTTCTGCTCGCCCGTTGGGCACAGAGGTGTCCAAGCCCGGAAGTCATGACTGCTCTTGAGCGCTACGAGTCGTTCCTCGTGCGTGAGATATGGGACGATAATACAGGTGAAGTCTACAATGAAATCGGGTTGAGGGAAAGGCGGAAGCGCCATTACAACGGACCATGGTACATCAACTTCTGGTGGGAGATGTACAATCTGACAGGCAAGCCCGTATATCTCGACCGGATCGAGAGGGGAATCCGCAGGTATTATGAGAAGGCGGGTCCGAATTTCTATCCGATAGCCTGCAACTACGGCGAATGCATAGCGACGCTCAAGAAGGCCGGGCGCGATACGGCGGAGCTTGAAAAGCTTCTTCGGGCGCATGTCGATGTGATGCTTGCAAAGGAGAACGGCTATCCTTCGCAGGAGGTGCGTTTTGAGCAGACCCTTGTCACGCCGCCAACGACGGTCCTGTCGGGCTATGCCGAGCATGTGAAGCGGGATGCCGCTGTCCTTTCCGCCATATCAAACCACATAGCGGTGCTCAAACGTTTTGACGGGGATGCTCCGGACCATAGACTTGCGGGAATCCCAATCCGCCATTGGGACGGATACTGGTTTGGGAAGGAGCGTCTCTTCGGCGATTCCATGCCCCACTACTGGAGCTGTCTTTCCGCATTCGACTACGGCTTTTTTGCCCGTCTCTCCGGAGACAAGGACTACTTCCGCCGTGCCGAGCGGATATTCCGCAACATGCTATGTCTGTATTTCCCTGACGGGAAGGCGAGCTGCGCCTACATCTATCCTTTCTCTGTCACTATGGTCGACAAGAACGGCAAGGTGCTTGAGCCGGCGCGTCGCGGAGAGCACTTTGACGCATGGGCGAACGATCAGGACTACGGTCTCTACTATGCATTGCGTGAAGGTGTGTTCGATGGGATGGATCCGAAGGGGCTGACGAACGATGACGACTGGGCCGTATCCTGCAATGACCGTTCAGACGAGAATGTTGCGGTGAATTTGGCATTGTCCGGAGCCACGATACGGGGAACGTGGGAAGAGGTTCCGCGTGATATCGCCGACGTCTGGGACGGGAATGACCGCTGGTGCCACTTCAGCAGGAGGACGGTCGCCAACCGTGTGGAGCCAACGTCATATGTGCGCATACCATGGAGAAAAGGTCAGAGGATCCGTGTCGCGGCAAAGGACCGCTCATCGGAACTTGAGGTGCTCCCGCGAGGCGGTGCTTCCCATGCGACAGGGACGGGTGAAGTCGAGATAGCCCCTGACGGACCATGCAAGCTGATCGTCTCGGCTGATGGCGATATGACCAAGAGGGCTCTATCCGTGTTTGTGGAGTCTGAGGTGGCCATGCCTGACTGGTCGGCATGGAAGAAGGTGATCCGCTTTACGCCAGGATGGCATGATGTCGAGAATGACTCACGTATCGTACTTAATTCCCACCGGATGCCGGTTGTGGATGGGATCGGTGACGACACGCTTGTATGGCTTGATGAAGGTGCGAGGGTCTGCGCCGCAATTGACGTAAATGGAGCGAAGCGGGTTAAGATAGCTGGACCCGGTACAATCGATCTCTATCCGCGTTCGCAGGGGTACGACCGCCATTTCCGGGGCGGGAATCTCTGGGGCGTTGCGAAGGACTGGGAGTTGCCCGCTGTCTGGATACACAACGGTGCGGAGGATGTCGCTGTCGAGAATGTCGTCATGCTTTGCTCGTTCCGCGGAATCTGCGTGCGCAATGCGAAGCGGCTTTCATTCCGTGACGTGAAGATATTTACACATGCCTGCTCGGGAGACGGCGTCAATGTCGTAAACCTTCAGGGCCTTGTCGCGCGCGATATGTTTGTCCACTCTCAGGACGATCCGTTCTGCGCATACAGCAACTACGATTCTTACCACTATCTCTGGGACGGAAACGCCGCCGTAAAGGAGCGTCGGACGGGAGACATGCTTGTCGAAGACTCTTTGCTGTGGACGGCCTGTCGTCCTCTGGTCTTCTGTGGACACGGCACAAACAACCGGGGACAGCCGGATCTGCTTGAGAATGTAACCGTCCGCCGATGCGTGATCTTCCCGACAATGGGCTGTGCGCTTCCTCCTGAGAAC
>JAFXEA010000442.1 GCA_017521065.1 Kiritimatiellia bacterium
CCGAGAAGAAGGAGGAGATCGATGCAGCGGTCAAGGTCGTGCTTGAGTGGAAGAAGAACATCGCCAAGTTCGACAACGAGCAGTACAAGACGGCTGTCGCCTCCGGCGAATGGTTCGTCGGGCACGGCTACTCCTCCGACATCATCCAGACCATCATGGACGACGAGAAAGGCGTGATCGGGTTCAGTCTGCCGAAGGAAGGCTTCACCGTATGCTGCGACGAGATGGTGATCGCCGCCGATGCCCCGCAGCCTGAGCTTGCGCACGCATTCATCGACTTCCTCTACGGTGCCGAAATCTGCAAGGCCAACATGGCAAGCGTCTGCGCTCCCATGCCCTGCGCACCTGCGATGAAGCTTCTCGCCGCAGATCCCGAAACGGCAAAGCTCGCTTCGCTCATCGCGATCGATGCGAAGGTGCTCGCCAAGGGTGAAGTCCTGAAGGATTTCGACAGCAATCCTGAGGTCCGCAAGATGTATATCGACGCCTGGGACCGCATCAAGGCCGGCGAATAACCGACATTAACAAAACTTAACCAAAGAAGAAAACAAGGATAAGGGGGTTTAAATGGGCAGAAAGCCTATATGCGATCTGGGCAAACCGCTGCGCGTAGGACTTATCGGCGCGGGCGGCATGGCCGACTACCATGTAGCCGGATTCAAGAAAGCCGGTGCGGAGGTTGTGGCCATAGCCGACCCCGACCCTGAGGCCGCCGAAGCCGCCGCCGCGAAATTCGAAATCAGCAACGTCTATGACACGGCTGAGGAGATGCTTGCGCGTGAAAAGCTCGACGCAGTATCGGTGATAACGCCGAACAAGTTCCATTGTCCCCTTGTCCTCAAGGCCCTCAAGGCCGGCAAGCACGTATTCTGCGAGAAGCCGCCGGCCTTGAACGCCAAAGAGGCCGCAAACATGGCGCGCGCCGCGAAGAACGCACGGCGTACGCTCATGTTCGACTTCAACAACAGGGCTCGTCCGGAATCAATAGCGATGAAAGAGGCTATCGCGCGTGGTGATGCCGGACGCATCAATTCCGCCCAGGCCCTTTGGATACGCCGTACAGGCATACCCGGTTTCGGTGGTTGGTTCACCACAAAGGCACTCTCAGGCGGCGGTCCTGTCATCGACCTGCTTCATATGATCGACCTCGCCCTTCACTTCATGGGCTATCCCGAACCGAAGTACGTCATGGCGGCAACATTCCGCGACTTCATCGCCGACAAGCGATTCAAAGGACCTTGGGGGATTCCCGACAAGGTCGGTGGCGTATGCGATGTCGAGGCGGCAGCCCATGGATTCGTCTCTTTCAAGAACGGCTCTGTGCTCTACCTCCGCACCTCTTGGGCGGAGATGAACAAGCGGGAAGAGGTCTCCGTTACGTTCCAGGGAACGACCGCAGGCGGCATGGTGCGCCGTCTCTTCGGCAAGGACGGCATCGACTCAACCGCTGAGGATACATGCGAAATGTACTTTCAGGATGCTTCGGGCGCACCGGCGGACAAGACGATCAAGGTCGAGAAGGATGAGATGATGGGGCGCGTCCGCGCTGCGGAGAACTTCATCAACGTAATCCTCAAGAAGGAAAAGCCCTTCAACTCTCCGGATGAAGCAGTCAAGCTCATGAAGATAGTGGACGCGATCTACGCATCCGCAAAGTCCAGCGCACCAATCAGAATAAAGTGACACAAAGGAGCATATAATGAACCGCAGAGAATTCATCGGAGCGGCCGCCGCGGCCGCATTGACCACAGGATGCAAAACGAACCTCAAAGGAGGAAAATACGTGACAGCAGACAGACTCGGGGTGTGCAGCTGGAGTTACCAGCTTCCCATGGACGCAGTGGCCGCCGAAATGAAGAAAATCGGCCTCTCGAACATCAACCTTGCGCTTCAGCCGTTCCTTGAGGGCGACGAACGCCACGGAAAGGCTGAAGACGCCGCCGCCTGCAAACGCGCCGAAGCACGCATCGCATCGGGCGAATGGAAGGTTTCGGCAACAATGATCTCCTTCAACCATGAGGACTACTCAACGCTCGAAACGATCCGCAAGACCGGCGGCATCATCCCCGATGAGCACTGGGAGGCCGACAAGGCTCTCGTCACCAAGGCCGCAAAATTGACCGGAGAATGGAAGGTTCCGTACATGCTCATGCACGCCGGCTTCCTTGACGAGCACGACAAGGCGGCATTCGAGAAGTACCTCTACCGCGTGAAGACTCTCCGCGACATCTGCCAGAAGGAGAACGTGGAGCTCATCCTCGAGACCGGACAGGAGACCGCCGACGATCTCGCAAAATTCATGCCGCTCGTTGAGGGCGTTGGAGTTAACTTCGACCCTGCGAACATGATCCTCTACAACAAGGGTGTGCCGGTTGAAGCCGTCAAGAAGATCGCCCCCTGGATCCGCCATATGCACATCAAGGACGCCAAGTACACCAAGACGCCCGGAACATGGGGAGAGGAAGTGCCTTGGGGTGATGGTGAGGTGAACACCACCCTTCTTCTCAAGACGCTTGAGGAAGTCGGTTTCAAGGGCGTGTTCGCAATCGAACGCGAAGCCGGAAACGACCGCGTGGGAGATATCGCTCTCGCCGCAAAGCGTGTTCTTGCAGCTGGCTGAAAGGAACTTACTTAAATGAACGCCGCAGAAGAGATTGCTCTACTGAAGAAAGAGCGCAACGCCGTCATTCTGGCGCACAACTATACGCGCGGAGAGGTTCAGGATGTCGCCGACTATACCGGCGACTCCCTTGAACTCGCCCGACGCGCAACACAGGTTGATGCCGATGTGATCGTCTTCTGCGGCGTATGGTTCATGGCCGAAACCGCCAAGATTCTGAATCCCGGAAAAACGGTTCTGATTCCGGATCCGTCAGCGGGCTGTCCTATGGCGGATATGATTACCGGCGCACAGCTGCGCGAGCTGAAAGCGCAGAATCCAGGCGCAAAGGCGGTCTGCTACGTCAATTCAACCGCCGAGGTCAAGGCGGAGTGCGACATCTGCGTTACGAGCGGCAACGCCGAAAAGGTAATGAGCCGCTTCGCACCGGATGAAAAGATCCTTTTTGTCCCTGACCAGCACCTTGGCGGCCATGTTTCGGCACTTCTGAACCGCAGCTACACGCTGTGGCCGGGATTCTGCCCCATCCATGCGGCGATAACAGTTGAGTCAATCGAAGCCGCCCGCAGGCTTCATCCCGGTGCGCCTGTGCTAGTGCATCCGGAATGCTCAAAGGCTGTCCGCGATGCCGCCGACCATCAGCTCTCAACCGGCGGAATGTGCCAGTTCGCCAAAGAGAGCGATGCCCAGGAATTCATAGTCGGCACGGAAGTCGGAATACTTCATCGTCTCAGCAAGGAGAATCCAGAAAAGACCTTCCATCCAGTCTCGGAAGAGATCGTCTGCGCGGACATGAAGAAGATTACGCTTGAAAATCTCGCCGCATGCCTGCGCGAAATGAAGCATGAGGTCTGCGTCCCTGAAGACATCTCAACCCGCGCAAAACGCGCCATCGACGCAATGCTCGCGGTCTAAAAAACACGATAGCGCAATTATATCATCGCGATGGCACCGCACTTGCAGCAAATGCCCGAAAGCATCTTCTGGACACGCTACTCCATTACCACCAATCTGACATCATAAGGAGCGATCTCGACCTTGCCTCCAACAAGCGGAGTCCCTGTTTCCGCATCCATCGGTTTCGCGTTACCAGACAACCTCAACTTCATGCGGTTCGGCTCAAGATCAAACTTCACGGTCTCTCCTGAAAGGTTGCCGAATAGCGCAAGAACCTTGCCTTTGCGACGGTAGGAACCGGTTATCACACACTCAGGAGAAACTCCCAATGCCTTATCGTCCTCGTAGAACGGCACAAATTCGCAATCGTCCTCCCAGACCCTGAACTTGCCGAGAACCCCAAGAATTCCATACAGCTCCTTCTCTTCCACGCCTGTATCCGGCGGCCATGGAGGACGCTGCCATATCTTTACGCCGGCGG
>JAFXEA010000443.1 GCA_017521065.1 Kiritimatiellia bacterium
ATCGACCGCAACGGGGTTGCCGGTCTGCCGACGGCATCTCCGCAAGGAAAGGCGGTCGATCTTTCGTCAGGATGGACGCTCGCTTTTCCGGCCGGGTGGGGAGCACCGGCTTCTCTGCCTCTCAATGCCTTGTGTGCGTGGAAAGATATGAGGGATGTTTCGGATGAATGCCGCGCCTTTTCGGGAACGGCAGTGTATACGCGAACGGTTGAGGTCTCCGGTACGTGTTCAGGTCGGGCAGTGCTTGATCTGGGCAATGTGTTCCATGCCGCCCGCGTGTTCGTGAACGGCAGGGAGGTTGCGGCTTTATGGAGCAGACCCTATCGGTGTGATATCGCACCATTCCTTCGCGAAGGAATGAATAAACTGCGTGTTGAGGTTGCATCGACATGGCACAACAGGTTGGCCTATGATGCCGTGCGCCCTATGTCTGAACGGAAGACGTGGACGGTGTGGAATGCCGGGCCACGTACTCCGCTCTGCCTGAAGCCAGGGGCTAAGTTGAAGCCGTCTGGACTGCTTGGCCCAGTTAAGCTGTTTATGGAAGTGAAAGGAGAATGAAATGCATATGCTGAAAATTGCCGCCTTGATGGCGTTGCTGCAGTTGCCCGGATCTTGGATGGCATGGGGTGCTATCAATGTGAAGCCAGAAACGCCGGTGGATGCGGCCATAGAGCTTCCGCACGATCCGGATATGGATTTCCCTGTCGGCTTGGATGCGACAATTGATTTTGCGTGCGATCTTGAACGCATCGGAAAGTCGAATTTCGCAAATCTTGTGACAAAGGGCAAGGGTTTTAAGGACGGGTATTCCGTAATGGTCAGAAAGGACGGTGCTTTGCTCGTATATCTGCGGGGAGTCAATCCCGCCTATAAAATCGTCAGGACTGATTTCAAGTCGGGTGAACGCTATAGACTGCGTCTGTGCGAGACGGAAGGGCTTATGCGCATATTCATCAACGGACGGGAGACAGGCAGCTATGCGTTCTCCGGCAAACGTGACATGTCGGGCAACAGTGACGCACTTCGCATTGGCGGCAAGGGACATTATGGCTTCACCGGAAAGCTGTACGAGATGAATATCGCTCAGATGACAGAGGATATCCCGCCGCAATATCTGCCGTCCAAGAAGCAGAGCCGCGCTGAAATCAAATGGGTGCGCCCGATCTGCATCCAGAAGGGCAGATACATCGGCTGGCCGACGGTGAGTATTCTCAAGAACGGCGAAGTGGCCGCGGTCTTCTCCGGCGATCGCCAGGGCCATGTGTGTCCATACGGCAAGGTGCAGATGGTGCGTTCGGCGGATGGAGGCGAAACATGGACGAAGCCTGTGACAATCGCCAACGACATCCTCGACAACCGTGATGCCGGAATTCTGCAATTCCCCGACGGAGAGATTTTGGTGACCTATTTCACCTCTGTTGCATATCTCACCGATCCGGCTGCGCATATCGACAGGCATCCCGAATACCGCTATCATCATGACAAACTGCCGCCGGCGATGGTGCGAGATGCCCTTGGGTATTTCCGCATCTCGTCCATGAACGGCGGCAAGTCATGGTCTAAACCGTGGAAAATGCGCAAGGTGAGCCACGCTCCGCACGGTCCGATTCTCCTCAAAGATGGGCGGATGCTTATGTTGGGGCGTACGTTCCGGGGCGGCAAGCAGATCGACAGCGGCGAAGGTCCGCTGCATCAGAGCATCATTTCGGCGTGGGAGTCTACCGATCGCGGGCAGAGCTGGAACTGCCTGTGCCCGGAGATATCCGACACGAACGGCGAGAACTCCAAACCGAAGATGATGCACGAGCCGCATGTGGTCGAGTTGGACGACGGAACACTGGTGGGCATGGTCCGCTATCATGGTCCGGACGGCTGCATGCGCCAGACCGAGTCGCACGACGGTGGCCGCACGTGGACACCCTTTCACGCTACGGCCATGGTTGGATTCCCGCCGCATCTGATCAAGCTGCCCGGCAATAGGCTGGTATGCGTGTATGGCCGCCGCAACCGGGAGATCGGCTTCGGTGAGTTTGCCTGCGTGTCGGACGATGGCGGAAAAACATGGGATGTGGCAAATGAGATTGCTCTTGCGCATTCGCACAGCGGTGATCTCGGCTATCCGGCATCGTGCATCCTGCCTGACGGCGACATTCTTACGATCTACTACCAGCAACCGCAGCCAGGCGTGTTGCCGCATCTGTTTGCGACTAAATGGCGTTTGACAAAATGAAGAAAGAGAGGTATCCAATGAAAAAAATATCGCTGATATGTGTGATGCTGTTGGCCGGTTCGGCGTTTGCCGCCGATTGGCTTTATGTTCCAAATGGCTATACGGATGTAAACGGGGGTATATGGGGGACTATCTCCGACGGAAACTGGACGCTGTGCGTCACGGCTTCAGGCAACAATCTTACGACAAAAGGCGAAGGCAATAAAGACGCGGTTCCGCCGTTTGCAGTTGCAGGTACGGGAGAGTGTGATCTTTCGAAACCGATTTTCGATGCCGACGGCACGCGTTATCGGTTGGTGGCACAGAGACAGAGCCCATTCTGGAAATTCAACAAGACCCAACATGGCGATCGTACGATAACAAAATATGTTGCATCGCGAGATTATGCTACGATGGCGGCACATGCCTGCAACGATGCTACTGAACTTGGCGAGGCTGTGATTGATGCGCCTCTTCTGCAGTACATAGGAAAAAGGGCTTTCTTTAAGTGCTCGTCGCTTACGAATCTTCATTTGAATATTCCATATGCGAAATATCTCGCATTCGATATGACTAAAGGAGCGGAGAACAGTAATCTTGCATCGTGTGCTGCCCACTGGAGGCTTGATTCTGTTACCAATATTCAGCCTCGCGTGTTTTATGGTCTTTCTGTTTCAGGCGCGATATATCTGCCTTCCGCTGCATATGTGGATCATCAGGCGTTCTTTAGCTGCAAGAGCCTAAAAGGATTGGTTTTGGGCAGTGAAAATCCAACAGGTTCGGGACTTGTCCACATCGGAGCTAACTCCAATGGCATGGCATGGGGAAAAATTGCATCCGATGAGGAACTCGAGAGCGAGAACAATATAATCCTCAACGGATATACAAACGATCACGGCAAGATATCTGTGGCTTGGGGGGCGGCGCTTGACTTCTTGGTGATAGGAAAGGGAGATGCCGTTAAGCTTGAGGACCATGCGTTTAGTGGCATCTACCAGATTACAAATGTGTTCTTCTGTGGAGACCGTCCAGAGTTCGGGACCACGGTGTTTCGTAATTTGAATGAAAAGTATGCAGCGTTCTATATTCCGCCGGGAAACGAAACATGGCAGAG
>JAFXEA010000444.1 GCA_017521065.1 Kiritimatiellia bacterium
CAATGAGTTTCGCTCCCGGGCCAATGCTCAACTGTTCTCTGACAGTCAACTGTGGCGCATCCGCACCAGAAAGCGTGAATTTAAGTCTGGAATTTACTCCGTTAGTCATCGCCATATAGGAAGTACTGTACGCAGATGCGTTCTTCAACTCTAAAATACCCGTTCCGCACGAACCGATGTCCGTTCCGACGTTCACGCCATAGGTGCCGACAAAAAATGACGCGTTGCTGATGCAAAGATAACCGTATCCGAAACGGTCATAGGGGAAATTGACCGGCATCGCAGTCAAGCGAGAGATAACCTCAAGCCTTCCGCGCGAAATTCCACCGATGTAAACCGCGCCATGCCCCTCCAATGACCCCGGCTTGTTCCAAGCGTCCTGAATAGTGTAGGAGCCGCCAAGGATGTGCATCTCACCCTCGCCGCCACCTGCACCGAGAACAAGATGACCATTCGATATGAATTCTCCCGCGCTCTGCCGGAAAACACCCTTTGCCATACCGGTTCCCACCCACACATCAGCCCTATTCGAAACCGAGCCGCCCGTTATGTTCACCTCGCCGTACGAATAATAATCAGTTGCATCGGCACTGCGCAGATTGTATGCGCCGCCGACCACAAGTCCATTGACTTTTTCGTTTCCGTTATAATTGGCATCTATCACGCCGCCAGTGATATCCAACCGCCCGGTCACACATTGATTGTCGCTATTTATATTGTTGTCCGTATACCCAAGATAAATATACGGCTTTCCACCCATTCGTAGCGTGCCGTTATTAAGTTCAAGGCAACCTGTCCCCCATTTATTGCCGACATACAGTCCCGCCCATGTACTGAATTCTCCTGTGGTGTCAATTGTCAGATGTGTCTTCGTATTTCTTAGCGTAGAATCGCCCAGCCCCAGTCTCAAGGAGTCATTTTTTACATTTCCAACACCAGCAAACGTCGAATTACCGCGAAATTCAAGATGCATCGATGTGTTGTTCATGGCAGGACCTATATCTAACAATGCCCATGCCGTACTGCCTCTGTTCGTAAAACAAGCATTGTCATCAAATACGATATATCCTCCATTGAAAATAGTTGCATGCCCAGACTTAGTCCAATTGTATAGAGTATCACCGTTTAAAAGTATATCCGGTACAGGTTTATCGGCCGCAGTCGGGCTCAAATCCCACGCCGCTCCCATATTAAGTGTCGTATCAGTGAAGATTCCCCGCGAGTATTCCCTGAACTTCCAGGAATTGCCGTAATTATTATTGCCGTCACCGTTGATATAATCAACCGATGCATCAACGACTTCGATGACGGACGTGTGTGCTAAAGTACCGGAGACTTCAAACTGAAGATGGTCGTTACTATAAGATGGATTGTCCAGCGAATTAAGACTGAATTTCGCATTGGAAACCGAAAGCTTCGCTCCCTGCGAAACCAAGCCGATATTATTATGCACCCAGGTATTGTCGGGGATTTCCGGCCTGATGGTCAGTTCCGCACCATCCTTGACAATCATCTCCACCCCCGGTCCCTTCAACTCAAAAGAACGCCGCTTCAGCGTCGCCTCAACGCCTGATTCCGGATTGTATCCTGTCCAGCTGTTGGCAACTGACGACATCAAGAGATCGTTAGTAACTACAAAAGTCACCTTTGCCGATTCGCCGACCGCACTTGCACTGTCAGAACCGATGTAAAGAAAATTCAGTGTCGCGCTCTTGTCCAAGTACACGCTGTAAGGAGATTCCTTGTTAATTACATAGCCGTTTACAACGGCGTTCGCTGTTTTTACCGGAACCGTTCCATTGTCCCATCTCGCCGTTTCGGAAAAGTTCCCGCTAACTGCTTCTTTCCATTTGGCATCAGAAAAAACGGTGTCTGCAAATACAGAACAGCCTAACGTTGCGTATACAGCATAAATAAACATTTTTAATGTCAGTTCCATTTACAGATCCTTTCTTTTTCAGTGAACGGAAACCTACACTTTTCCGTTCACGCCGCAAATACGACACGTCCCTTCTCCTCCTTAAGAAAAGAGATGCGTGAAATGTAACATATTGCTTTTTTTTTTTGTCAAGTGTTTTTGGTAATTATATGCAATTGATTGATCTTTGAGAGTCAGAATGACGCAAATAAAAACGGGCAAGGAAGCATCTATCCCCTGCCCGATTGCTCAGAATATCTCAACAGAAAAGGCGGCGACCTTTAGTCCACCACCTTATCGCTTAGGTTACAACCCACCAGATTCGAACTTCTCAACACCAAAGTCCACTAGCTTGCGGGTCTTGGAATCGAAGGAAAGGCCTATAAGCCACACAGGGCGCGTTTCGGCACGATAAGGCTCAGCATACCCCTTCTCATGAATCTGCCTGAACGCCTTGTCAACCGGCTCATCGACCTTGAGTTCGAAAATGCAGACCATCGCCGGATGCTTCGCTATTATGTCCGCCCGTCCATTGGACTGCACCGCCTCCATCGTAAAATCGAAGCCCTGGCTTGCCAACAAGAACGAAAGGCAACGCCCATAAGAGCTCTCATGGATGCTCTTCTCCTTCGGGCCATACGCCATCGCGGCATAAAGCGACGTTAGCCCATCGAAGAAATAATCCCAATTCTCGGAAAGCAACATCCCGCCGAGCGACGATGCCCACTGAGTAGACTTATTTGCCGACACTCCCGTCAACAGAACTGACAAATCCCTGCGAACCTCTTCATTGGGAACACCAAGCGTATAAAGCCCCGTAAGAGGACTATAATCACGAATCGTCAAATATCCCGATTGGAAAAGCATAGCTATCGGGCGCAAATCACGAAGTTCGGCAACATCAAACTCCGCATCGGATACTCCTCTCGTCCTTTCCGGATCAATTCTAAGAACATCCTCGCGCTTCAAATAGTTCATCAACATTGAGGGGCGCCCAGTCGACGACCATGTGGCTGTAAAACCAGGCTCTTTACGAAATAGCGTATATGCAACCGAAATCGGATTGTAAACCGTGGTTGGAATATTTTTCGCAAATCTAAAACCGTTATACCACTTTTTCAACTGAGCGCGATAATCGTCGTAGGTTTTACCCATTTTTTCGGCATGATCGCGGAGATGCTCTTCAAAGTTTACTGAAAGCTCCTCCTCGGCATATCCGAACATCGTGGCGTAATCATCATCCTGCGAAATATCAACGATATTGTTGAGCGCAGAAAATACGGAAAGTTTCGTGAACTTCGAGACGCCCGTCATCAGCATAAAGCGGATGTCGCCTGTGCGGTTCTTCATCTGCGAATAAAGTGCGGAAAGGCGGGCGCGTACAGCTTCAGCGACTTCGATGTTATCAAGCGTATGCCCTACGGGAGCATCATATTCGTCAATGAGAATTACAACGCCCTTTCCGCCATTGGCAGCGGATAAAGATTCAATGGCCAAAGCAAAGTTCGCCGCAAGGGGAATGGATTTATCGTAAGAATAACCAGCCCTTTCAAGCCTATCCTGAACATGAAACGCCAAAGATTCGTCAAAAGACTCTAGGCTAAACGTATCCACATCGTTAAACTCAAAGTGAATGACGGGATACTTCTCCCACTCCCAATCCGTCTTATCGATCTCCAGCCCTTCGAAGAGTTCGCGCCTTCCCTGAAAGATTGCCTTAAGCGCAGAAATAGTAAGCGACTTCCCAAAGCGTCTAGGGCGCGATACGAAAAAGAGACTGGCATTGGGACTTGAGATAAGACGATGCATATACATCGTCTTATCTACATAAATGCATCCCCTTTTTCGTAAAGAGGGGAAATCTGCAGTATCTGTCGCTATTGGTCTCATTTGGCGAACATTATATCAAACACCAGATTTCACCGCAATAAACACTTCCGCATTTTCGTCCCGCTTCCGCGAAGAACGCCGCCGGCGATACTGTCGAGGCCGAGTGCGTGGTAATCGAATCCGCCGAAGACCACATCGACGCCACCCTTCCGGCGGCGTTCGACGGCGACGAGTTCGTCGGACGCGAGATCACGTTCAAGGTCGAAGAACGCTGCGGCGATCCCGAAGCCGGAACGTGGCTATCGGCAAGTAGTGGTTAGTTGCTAGTTGCTAGTGGCTAGGTGAAGGTTTTAGGTGAAGGTGAACGGATGAATTTTGCTTCAGGCAAAATTTCCCCACAAAGGGAAATTCCGCTCTTCACCTGCACCTTTAATCTTCACCTAATTTAAAATCACCCATCTACAAATCTGCACTTATTATCACAAATCAATCTGTGACGATCTGTGTGGATTTGAGGACTTCACCCATGCCCCACGCGTGAAGTCGAGGATGTCGTTTGTACGCGAGCGACGGCCAGCTGCATCATCAATCATCGGTCGCACGTTCAACAACCGAACTCAATGATTGAATTTCAAATTACAGAGGTACTTGCTAAACTCGGGAGGGGCAACGTCCTCGTTGCCCGAGTGGCGGCGAATCGCGGGCAGCGAG
>JAFXEA010000445.1 GCA_017521065.1 Kiritimatiellia bacterium
AACCACTTCAAAGGGCGTGTCAAGGAATGGGCTATGTGGAACGAGCCTGATTTGCGTAAAGGCAACAACTCACCGGATGCGGTTGCCGCATTCAATATCCGCAGCGCGAAGATTCTCAAAAAGCATATGCCGGATTGCCGGTTGCACGGACTTTCGCTCGCAAGCCCTGGTTATGAACGTCTAGGTCTTTGCTTAGAGCCGATGGGGGAAGATGTCAAGCTCTTTGATACATTCGTCTATCATGGCTATGCGACCAATCCCGACCGTTCGTACGAGGAACATGCTTTGCGTAAAGCGGTGCTGGCAAAATATGCGCCGCATGCAAAGCTCCGTCAAGGCGAAAACGGAGCGCCGAGCGAATTTCTCTCGACTTTGGCACTTTCGCGGAGGCCATGGAGCGAGTTGAGTCAGGCAAAATGGGATTTGCGCCGTGCACTTGGCGATCTTGGACATGACCTGGAGTCGGGACTCTTCTGCATTGTGGACATAAACTATGCGCCGCCAACGTTTGAGGTGCCGTTCTGCAACCGCAAGGGGCATCTCCGGGTTGATTCCAAGAATAATGTCATTCAGGTAAAACGCGCCTATTACGCGATTCAGAACATGGTGTCGGTGTTCAACTCCAACCTTGTGCGCGTCCCGGAAAAGAGAGTTTCGGTAACCGATCCCGCTATCGCGCTTTTTGAATATCGCAGCCGCAAGGACGAACCGCTTTTCGTCTTCTGGGAAAAAGGCAAGATGATATGCACGAAACGTGAAGGCGGAACGAGGGTGGAATATGATGCCGTAATCGATCCTCAAACCGGCAAGCCGGGTGATTCGCTGACAACGCGTGAGCACATCTTTGAATGGGGTGGCAGACTTCTCAAAGATCCGGTATGGGTTGATCTCGTCACCGGCTGGGTATATGAGATTCCGGTGGAGAATCAGATACGGCATGCCGACGGCATCACCTTCGTGCGGATACCCGTCTATGATTCGCCGTGCTTCGTGACTGAACGCGCGGCGCTCGATCTGCTTTGATCCATCGAGGAGAACTTAAAATTATGAACTGCCTTAAAATCCGTAGTCTGCTCCATTGCGCATTAATGCTTGTTCCGGCCGTCGGAGTGGCCGGTCTTGGCGACATCCAGTCGCGCATCGACAAACAGGTCGTCGAGAATGTCGGTTCAAAAGCCGAAGAGTTCTCGGTCTGGTGCGATGATCCTAACTCTCTTTACGAATGCGGCGAAAAGGCCGTGTTCAATGTGCGTTCCGCGTTCACGAACGGAATCGCGCATGTGCGGCTCGATAATTTCGGCAGCAAGGTTCTGCGCGAGTTCGATGTCGATCTTTCCAAGACGCGCGACTTTACTGTGGAGGGCGGACGCGACATTCCCGGCTTCCTGTTTTTGACCGTGACCTGCGGCAAGACCGTCAAGCGCTGGGGTGCGGCGTTCTCCCCGGAGAAGATTTCCGGCGGCGCTCCGTGTCCTGCGGACTTCGCAAAGTTCTGGCATGATGCCGTTCGCGATTACGATCGCAAGGTGCGCGAGGATGTCAAGCTCGAGCGTGTCGATTCGCTTTCCACCAATGGATGCAGTGTTTACCTGCTTTCGCTAAGCGATCCCAAGGGGAGGAGAGTTTATGGCTTTCTGAAGGAGCCGTCCGGCGCCGCAACCGCTCCGTATCCGGTGCATGTCTCCATCCCCGGGGCGGGGCCATCGTCCGGTACGCCGGCTTGGAAAGGCGGCAGGAAGAATATCGAACTCATGATGAACGTCCATTACTACCGGCCGGTGCCGGGCGAGGCGAAGCGTGGCAAAGTGCACAACGCCCTGCAGAAGGAGGAGGACGAATACTACAACGGGCTGTATCCGGTGGCCAGGAATCCGCGCTATACGCTGTCGGGCATTGCATCAAGCCGCGAGGATTATTTCTACTACGGCGCAATCCTTGCAATCAACCGGGCGGTGAACTGGCTTCGCCGTCGGCCGAACGTCAATCCCGGTGAATTCACGTATTCAGGGGGCAGTCAGGGCGGCGGAATGGGATTGGCGCTGGTGGCGATAAACGGCAAATTCAAGAAAGCGATGTTTGGAGTTCCAGCGCTTACCGCCCATCTGTGCCATCTGATCGACGGACGAATGGCTGGATGGCCGCGTCTCGTAGAATCGCAGAAGCCTGAGAACCAGGCCGCCGCCATGCGCAATGCGCCGTATTTCGATGGGGTGAACTTCGCCACGATGATTACCTGTCCGGTCGCGTTTTCGGTCGGATACACGGATACCGTCGCTCCGCCGCATGCCGGATACGCCGCCTTCAACGCCTGTCCGTCGAAAGACAAGGCGATGTTCGGCAGTGTCGGGTTCGGACACAAAATAAGCCCGGTCGATTCCGCCAGAATGCGGACATGGCTGGAGAACTGCGGAAAGGGAATGAAGATGCTCCGCGTTGATCTGCGGACTGCCCGTGTGGTGTGCTGCAATACTAACGATGCGGATTCGGTTATGGCTGCGGCGGAATTGGAAAAGCATCTGAATATGGTGGCCGGAGAACGCACGCCGCAAGCCGACGGATTTGTATTTGCCGTGGGAGAGAAGCCGCTGGATGCACCGCCGCCGAAAGTGTTCGAGTCTTGTGCGAGAGTTGACGGAAAGCGCCTTTGCTTTTGGGGCGAGGCGGCGGAACTCGGGGTTGAGCGCAGCCGCGGACCGCTGTTTGCCGTGTATGAATTCCTCGACAGGAAACTTGGCATAAAGTGGACTTTCCCCGGCGA
>JAFXEA010000446.1 GCA_017521065.1 Kiritimatiellia bacterium
ACGGGACTTCCCGTGGTGCGCGTCGGAAATTCCGGCGTGAGCGGCGTAATCCGTCCGGACGGAACCGCAAACTGGCTGTCGGATTCTTCCGGTCGTCCTATTGTGGACGAACGCGGTGTGATGATTGAGACGGTGTCTGTACAGGCGAGGGAGTGATGGCTGAAGTTCCGGAGATATACCGTTCTGACGTGAACTACGATGTCGCAACGCGCGACTTCAAGTTCTACATCTTCGATTGGGACGACAACATTCTCCATATGCCGACGAAGATACATCTTGAACAGCAGGACGGCAACGGCGACTGGCATCCAGTGGAGGTCTCGACGAGCGTGTTCGCGCTTGTCCGGACGGATCCGAGATACAGGATGCCGCCAGGCGGCAGGGCTGAGGCTTTCCGGGAGTTTCAGGATGTCGTTGATGACTCGGGTGGCCTTTCCTTCATCCGCGACACAAGGGCTGCGCTTGCCCGCGTGAAGGCGGGTGAGAAGCCGGGACCAAGCTTCGAGACTCTCCGCAAGACGCTGCGGGAAGGGCGCATCTTCGCAATCGTCACGGCAAGAGGCCACGAGCCCGAGACACTTCGCGAGGCGGTTAAGATATTCATCGACGAGGTGCTTACGCCCGATGAACGCACCGCGATGATGCGCTCCCTTCGAGGGTATCGCTGGTGGCTGGACAAGATGACAGATTTCGGCACGGATGAGGAGGAACTCGACTATTACCTCTCCATGTGCCGTTACCACGCCGTGACGAATCCCGGCTTCTTCGAGCAGTTGAAGTCCGATGACGATTTTGGCGGGCGCTACGAGATGGCATCTGGAAGTGAACGTCCTGAGCTTGCCAAGGAGTTTGCCATAAGGGATTTCGTGGAGCATGTGTTCCATGTGCTCAAGCGCACGGGCGGACTTGGCAGATCCGTGTCTGTTGGCTTTTCCGATGACGATGCCGGTAATGTGCGAGCCGTTTCGAACTACATTAAGGAAGAGCTCGTGAAGCGATTCCAGGGCTTCAAGTTTGTCGTGTACGACACTTCCGACCCATCCCTGGACAGAGGCCGCAAGGTGACGGTCGCCGGGCAGCTCGCCCTCCCGGGGTTCTGATCTTCTTGATGGCGTCAAAAAAATGGCCGAAAAGCAAGAGGCGTTTTTGCATGTGCCACGTTAAAATGGTATATGCCTGAAGGCATTTCGAATATAAAAGCGTCTAATCGTCAGATGGCAGGAATGGCGGATTTGACATGGAAGGAAAAATGGATACAATACGTAACAAATTCCGTTCAAAGGGAAAAAGGAAAAGGTAGTGGCAAAGAGAAATGCAGTAAGGGTTACGGCTCCCGCTAGAATTGATCTCTCCGGTGGTTGGAGTGATACGCCGCCGATCTGCTACAATCGTGGCGGTACGGTGATGGTCGCAGGTGTTACGCTTGAAGGCGTTCAGCCAATCGAGGCCGTTGTCTCGCAAAGAGCGGCATCTGGCGTTCTTGTGCGCTCCAAGGACCTGAAGAAGCGTCGGATTCTCAAGACCGATGCTGAAATTGCCGACCATTCCGATCCGCACGATTGGTGTGCGCTCGTTAAGGCCGCGCTTACCGTCACAGGATACAAGGTCAAGGATGGCGGACTTGAGATCGCCCTGAGCAGCGGTCTGCCCAAAGGAAGCGGAATGGGCACGAGTTCCATCCTCGGTGCGTGTACGGTCGCTGCTTTGGATAACATTGCCGGACGCAAGTTCGATGTCCATCGCGTGATGGAACTTACCCTTCGTCTTGAACAGGAGATGAACACCGGCGGCGGATGGGAAGATCAGATGGGCGCTCTTGTGCCTGGACTCAAGATTCTTCGCACAAAGGCCGGAAAGCGTCAGCGCCCTGAATGGGATGTTGTTGCGGACGTGAAGCCGTTCGCCGCGCTTCTCAAGGAACGTGGGCTTCTTTATTTCACTGGAGAGAAGCGCATGGCGCGAAATGTCCTGCGCGGCGTAATCTCGAACTACAAGGCCGATGGCGAAGAGGGCAAGGAACGCGTCGCGGCGTTGCGCGACGGGGCGGAACGCTGCTTTGCCGCCATAAAGTCCGAGGATTGGGAACGCTTCGCCGCCTGTGTGAACGAATACTGGATGCTCAAGAAGGCTATGGACCCCGGCTCCACCAATGAACGCATCGAATACATAATCGCGCGCATGTCCCCATGGACGAGCGCTGTGAGCATAGCCGGTGCAGGCGGCGGTGGGTTCATGTTCATCCTCGCCAAGAGCGCTGAGGCGAAGAACAAGATTGTTGCGTCGCTCGACCGCCGTCCTCCGGTCAAATGGGCCAAGTTCTACGATTTTGATGTGGATGAAAAAGGATTGACCTTCCATGTTTGACATTGTTGTGATAACGGCGGCGAACGCTGCTCAGGCGAAAGGCTATCGTGAACAGGTCAAGTGGCGCAAGGCGCACGGAATGCTTCCGGACGGTCTTCAGGTTCTTGTAGTTGCAGATCCTGGCGGGAGACGTGTCGGAAGCCTCGGTGCCACAGTGAATGTGCTGAAGAAACTGAAGGATGCCTCCGGGAAGAAGGTTTTCATCTGCCATTCAGGCGGCGATGCGCGGCGCACTCCCGGATATGCCGCCATGGGCAAGGCGTTCACGCCCATGCCTATGGAAGGCGGCGTCGCGCTGTTCGATCTCATACTGTCCAATATGTCCAAGATATCCATGCCAAAGGCCGGCGGTGTGCTTGTTGCGTGTGGAGATGTGCTTTTGACGTTTGATTTCAGGTCGGTTGATATATCCTTTCCTGGTGTGACCGGGATTGGCTACCGGGATGGCGCGGAAAGGGCTTCCCGTCACGGGGTGTACCTCGTGGACGGGAAGGGCAAGGAAGCATGTCGCACAGTAACGGGATTCCTGCAGAAGCCCAAGTTCGATGGAGGACGGCACATCATCGATACGGGCATAATGTGGATCGACTGGCCTACGGCTGCGATGATGGTGCGCCGCGGATGGAAAGAAGGGGATCTCTATCAGGATTTCACAGAGGCTCTGCTTGGCGGTTTTGCGCAGTTCCATGTGAACATCGTCCGCAAGTGCGACTTCTTCCACATCGGATCGATCCGTGAACTTCTCAAGTGCATGACGGTGCCGTCCGCAACATCGAGGCTGTACGGATTCGAGATAAAGGATCCGAACCTTGTCGGACGGGACATTTTCGTGTCGAAGACTGAGAACATTGTGACCGGAATGCCATTGGATATTGATGACGGGGTTTCCCTTGAGGCGGGAGAGTGCATGACATTCCTGCCTGTTGGAAGGAGCGATTGGGTCAAGGTGCGCTATTCGATAGATGACAATTTCAAGGAGGACGGCAAGTGGGAGAAGAAACTGTACCGTCTTGCCGGGAAGCGCGTGTGCCTTAAAGAACTGATGCCTATGGTGAACCACCGCAGGCTTCTTGATGCAAGGGGGATATGATGACAGCGATAATACCGGCAGCCGGAAAGGGAACGAGATTCCTGCCTTTGACGCGTGTCGTGCCGAAGGAGATGCTCCCCATCGGCGCGAAGCCAGCGATACATTGCATCGTCGAGGAGGCGATTGCGGCAGGTGCAGATGATGTCGTAGTCATAATCTCCGAGGAGAAGGAGATCATACGCCGCTATTTTGAAGGCGATCCTGAACTAACGACCAGGATCAGGTTTGTCTACCAAAAAGAGCAGAAGGGCCTTGGACATGCGGTCTTGCAGGCGGCAGGAGCCGTAGAAGGCCCGGTGCTGATCCTTCTTGGGGATGCGCTCGTTTCGGGACCTAACCCGAGCGTTGAGATGGTTGCCGTCTCCAAGGCGAACGGCGGGGCGAGCGTGATCGGAATGGAGCAGGTGCCGCAGGAGAAGGTGAGCCGATACGGAATAATCGCCGTTGAAGGGTCTGTCCCCACGGCTGGCGGTTCCGCCCGTA
>JAFXEA010000447.1 GCA_017521065.1 Kiritimatiellia bacterium
GAAACCGGCTTGAAGGAGAACTTCGCGGTGTCGTTCTTCTTTGTGAGCATCACCGTGGGCTGGATCTGGTCCCGCCCCGCCGGCATCATCTTCGCCCTGCCGTAAAGCGAGGCGTCCGATACGTCCGAATAGCGTATCTTCGAGGACGTCACCACGTAGAGGTCGCGGAACGCGCCCCCATCCGAGATGCGCACCGAGGAGATCGAGGGCTCCGGCTCGCCCCTCGCGGCCGTGATAGTCAGCCTGCCGCCGGCGAGCTTCACGTCAGGACCGCGTTTCGCGCCGCCGCCTGCGGCCCCCGGAAGGACGGTCGACGTCGCCCGGGCCGCTTTCGAGAACCCGGAAACGTCAAGCGTCATCGGGGTGGAGGGATCGAGGAACACCATATGTCTCTCCAAACCCGGCAGCACTCCGGTGAACGCGCCGCCGGAGATGTCGGTCTTGGCCACACACTCCCTCCACGCCACCGTGACCTCCGCCGATGTGACGCCGTTCGTGCAAGCGCCGAGAAGCGCCGGATCCACGCAGCGGAAGCGCAGGGCGTTCCCGCCGGGACGCACACGCCCCGTGAATACGCGCGGGTTCACCATGACCTCGGTGGAGGCGGAGAAGCGCTCCACTTCCGCGATCGGCGCGTTCACGCGGACAAGATACGCGGTGCGCGCGCGGACCTCGTAGTCAAGCACCCTCTTGACGGGACGGAACGTCTTTCCTCCGTCGGTGGATATGTCGAGCGGGATATCCCTGCCGTCCACCGCGGTCGCGGAATATTCGGCGTGGACTATCGGATAGCAGCTTCTCACCCGGTAGCAGAACGACCTGTCCTTCACGTCGCGGAAAGCGGGGTTGGAGGCGGAAGGCCTTCCGTCAAACACGACGAAGCCGTTGAGGTAATGCGGGAAAAACCTGTCCATGCGGACCAGGATGTCCCGTTCGGGATCTTCGACCCTGGCATGGGTTTGCGACGAATAGTCTTCGCGGTAGCACGAACGACCGGGGACCTCCCCCTTGTACCAGCGATGGATGTGGAGATCGTTCACGTGCCCGTCGTTGGCCTGCCATACGCGGAAGCGCTCGCCGGGGTTGAGGATCATCGCCACCTTGCTCCTGTAGGACGGATTCTGCGCCGTGTACCCGCGGGTGTAGGTGCGTATGAAACTTCCGCAGTTTCCGCCGGTCCTGTTGTAGATGTAGGGCTGGTTCTCCGTGTCGCCGAGACAGGATGACGTTTCATTGTCCATGGAAGGAAAGAATCTCTGGGCCGAAAGGTCGTATATGTGGTTCTTTCCGTCGAAATGGACCTGCTGGAACGAATGACCGTACCCCGAGGTCTGCGACGCGGGGCATCCGGCCACGCAGGCGAACAGGTTCGCCGCCATGTTGTTCAACGGACCGCACTCGAAGCCGCAGTAGCCGTTAAGCATCTCCAGGGCCTTGTACACCACGATCTCAGGCCTGTCGCTGTCCTCGGGGAACTTGACGCTGTGCTGCATGAAATAGTCGCTCGCGCCCAGCACGAACTGGAACACCGCATTGGCGCGCTCCCTGTCAGAAAGAGCCGGGTCGTTCGCCTTCAGCGAATCGAAGAGGTCGCCGAAACTGCGGGGGTCGAATTCGCCGTTGTTGATAAGCGCGGGATACACGAGCGGTCCGGATCCGCCGTTCGATATCTCCACATACTCCGGAACGGTCTTCGGCGGACAGGTCAACTCGACCGTGTCGCCGTCGTGCATGGTGAAGGTGCGCTTCACGATGCGGCGGGTGTATCTGAAGTCGTCCGCGGACGGAAGGTCGCGGTAGTTGAGATCGGACAGGACCTTTGCCGGATCGTTCCCGGGGATGATGCTTTCAGGCCAGTAGGGCGCTTTGCGTCCGTCGACGGAGAGAAGGTGCTCCACGCGGTCGTCCTTCGCGAACAGCGTACCCGGAATGAACCCGAACCCTCCGCCCGACACACCGTCGAACGAGCGGTCAAAGCCGAACATCGCGCGGGTGTCCGGATCGACTGACAGGGTCGTCTCAGGACGGAATTCCCCGGAATATCTGCATACTGACGAGACGCGAAGGCCATCCAGCGCACCGACGAAGAACGGGGTCTCGCCGGGATCGCCCTTGGCTATCCTGCCGAGGCTGTAGTTTGCGCCCACATAGAACTCGAGAGGGATGCGCGCGTTCGGCGCAACCTCCCTGTTGTCCTTCAGGCTCCACGCGACGAACCCCTCGAGCGGCAGCGAGAATATCCGCCTGCCGTCGACGAACAGCTCCGCGGCCCCCGACGGATCCCACTGAACGGCCACATGATGCCACACACCCGTCTTCAGTTCGCATTTCGCCGACTTGGCGAACCTCTTCCCCTTCCAGTCGAGGATGACAAAATCGAACATTCCCTTGGCGGGGACGTACTTGAGCGTCATCGCGTCGTTCTTGGGCAGGATGTTCCTGGATTCATTGGAGTTGTACCTGTGGTTTGCGGTGAATATGTTGTACGTCCGCTCCAGACCGTTTGTCCACATGGGATTGAGCCACGCCTCGACCGTACCCTTCCTGTCGGGATAGAACACGTCCTCAAGTCTGCCCATCTGCTTTCCCTGCCCCCAGCACGCATGGGAATGCGTGGCGTACCAGAACGCCCGGTCGCCGCCGAGAAGTATCGCCGTGTCGCCGGGCTTCCCCGACGGCCCCGGCACGAAGAACGAGTCGTTGTACCCCGGAAAAGGCAGATTCGCCGCCGGACGCACGGCGAGCTTCGTCAGACGCAGTGCAGGCAGCCTGTCGGAGGCGTTCTTCACGGGGAGACCGTACTCGTCGAACTCCGTATCCAGGGACGCCATCTCGATGTTGACGACCACGCGGCGCGCCTTGGGGTGGATGCGCCCATCCTCGCGCAGACGCTGGAGCTTGCGTGGCGGGCGCATGTGACTGAGCCAGCGAGGATCGGAAAGCGCCTCCGGGAGAACGTTGCCGGCCGCGTCAAGCTGGTTGATGCATATCCTGCTTCCGGAAGTCAGCCGCGCGACGTTCTCGATGTCGATCTCGATGAACACGGGATGGCCGGCGGCCTCCCGCGGCACCTCGACCATATGAGAAACCCTTACCGTGCCAGGCCGCGACGCGGAGAAGACGATGCCGCCGTTCCCCGGGGAAGTCGCCTTTCCTCCGTTCGTGACTTTCCATCCGCCCACGGAATCCTTCGAGAGCGATCCCGAAAAAAGATTGTCCACCCTTTCCGAAGGCGTTGCCGAAAGCTTTCCGGCACCGGTCTCGCAGGAGAGCGATTCCGTTCCCTTCGGCACGGTGAAACGGAGACGGACCGTCCCCGGCATACGTCCCTCGAGGACTGTCACGGGAAGCCTCCTTTTCCCCGCAGGGGACAATGCCGAAACGGAGAACCCGCCGTTCTCCGGTATGCCATGCGACCTGGCGAGCTTCGAAGGCGATATCTCGACCTCCCACGGAACGGCGGTCGGGTACGAAGGGTTCCACTCCAGGGGCAGCGTTGCGGCATACGAACGGCAGAACGCCGCCGACACGGCGATGGCGCACGCGACCGCC
Organism: Kiritimatiellia bacterium; assembly: GCA_017521065.1. GTDB lineage: Bacteria > Verrucomicrobiota > Kiritimatiellia > RFP12 > UBA1067 > UBA1731. Next base: position 3,553 of record JAFXEA010000447.1, read on the forward strand.
GCCAGTTTCAGTTCATGCATGGCGAATCCTTTCAATCAGCCCGCTTTGCGGGGAGGGAGATGAGCTCGTTCACGCACCAGAGAAGCGGAGCCTGTCCATGGGGATCGCCGTTTATCTTCCTGCGGTCGTAATAGTACTGGCGATCGTTCTTCGCCCCCGTGCCGATGCACACGCCCGCGACGTTCCCGAGCTCATCCATCGTGGCGCATACGGCCAGATAGGCCTTTCTTGCGGCAGGGGCGTATTTCGCCGCGTCCAGCCAACCGTTCTTCACCCCCTTGATGAACGCGAAGGCGAACATGGCGGTGCCGGAGGTCTCCCCCCATGACCCGGGATCGTCTATGAGCTGTCCCCACATCCCGTCATCGCGCTGGAGCTCAATAAGCTTCTCCATCATCTTCACGTATCCGGCGAGGATCCTGTCGTAGTGGGCGTCTCCCGGCTTGAGGTACTGCAGGATCATCGGCATGCCCGCCGCCATCCATCCGTTGCCGCGACCCCACCTGAAAGGCACGTCGACGGCATGATTGAACAGCCCGTTCCCGAGCTGGAGCTTGTCGAGGTAGAACACCATCTCCTTGGCGGCACGGTCTATGTACATGCGTTTGCCGGTCGCACGGTACGCCTGGGTCTGAAGGACGTTGATCATGTACATGTCGTCGATCCAAAGGCGCGTCTGTCCGGAATATCCCTGCCTGAGATACTCAAGCTGCTTCTCCGCCGGCACATAATGGCTTCTGAGACCCTTGAGGAAATTGTCGAGATCGTCCGGGCGCGGCGGCTCCCACTGGTCGTCGGCAAGGCGCAGCCCCATTTTGAGCGCCCGGTTGTCGCCCGTGAGGATCGCGACCTCCAAGGGCACCGCGCCGAACACGTTGAAGTCGACATGGCGCATCTTGAGAACCCTGTTCTCCTTCGCGCCGCCGGGATAGAAAGGTTCGAGCATGCGCACCAGATCGCCCTCGAGCCGGCTGTCCTTCACCAGGGACGCGTACGTCAGGGCGTTGAGCCATATGCTCGCGACGGAATACGAGACGTTTATGCCCTGTCCGTAGGGGTACGGGGAGTTGAACCCCTTCGCCTGGTATTTGTCTGGCTCCGTGGACATGAACTGCCTTATGACCCGCATTCCGATCTTCACGGGATCGGCGTCGGCGGGAAAGTCGCCGAACGCCGCGGGACGCTCCGCGGCGGCGAGCGGCGCAAACGCCGCCATGCACATCACCGCACCTGCGGAACAGATCGCGCTCTTGCTGTTATTCATCTGTCATCACTCCTCTTGCACACGATAAAACGCATTGTCTCTGCATGGCTCCGCGCATGTCCGTCACTTCGGACTGAACGCCGTCGGCACGGTCGTCAGGGCGGCACCGGTTACGTTGAATCGGATCTTCCCCGCCTGCCGCACTTCAAGCGTATGGCGCCCGGGCTCCAGATCGAAATGCCGCGTGATTCCGTCCCAGCGGGAACCCTGCCCGGGACGGATCAGCGACCATGCGGGATATGCGCTCCAGAGGCACAGCAGTGACGGCTTGTAGTCACCGCCGTCGATCGACACCTCGGGCTTCGGAAACGCCCCGTTCACCGCCTGCGCCCGCACGAAGAACCAGTAGCGGCCCGGCTTTTTCACGTCGAACCGGAACATCGTCGCATCGCCGTTCGTCTCGGGAGCGGCGTACATGGTTCCGTCGGACGGCGGAACCGGTCTGGCCGGGATCTCGTGATCCGTTCTCTCGCACTTCACCGACACGCATCGCGACAGCCCTTCCGGCGTCCTCACGATGAACGCCGACCGCCAGTGGCGGCGTCCCCTCATCCTCGCGGCGTCAAAGGACACCTCGAAACGCACCTCGCCGCCGGGAGGGATCACACCCTCCGACGGACGGATATCGAACCAATCCGCGTCGAAGGACTTGCGCACACGGAACGGGATCGGGGAGGACGAGCCGGATCTGGCCGTGACGGTCCTGCGCGACGGCTCCGCGACGTCCCCCTTGACGGCCACGCCGTCTATGCGCCCAGTATCGAGCATGAACCCGACAGGCCTCACCGGGAACCGCGCGAGCGTTTCCTGCGGAGGTTCTTTCATCCGCCGGTTGTCCCTGATGTCCCAGCGCGAAGTCGCGCCCTGCCTTATGCAGAACTCCCCGGAATCCTGGTACACGTTGCGCCATATCGCGGCATACGGGGCATACCACCAGGGATCGAACGTGGCGGTCTTTATCGACGCGTTCATGAAGCCGAACTCGTCCCCCATCCCGGAGAAGAGGTTGTCCATCACATACACCGGACTGACGCAGCAACCCTGGATGGAGACTCCGCTGAACGAGGATTCGAAACGGTTCCAGAAGCACCGGACGTTCTGCTGCCCCCCGTCGAGCTCGATGTTGTCGTCGCTGCAGTAGATCATGAAGTTGCCGTACACGTCGGCATCCTGGTTGAAACCCCCGTCGGCGATGAAGTTGCCGGCGCCCTCCACGGCGTCGTTGTAGCGGTGGTTGTCCGAACCTGTGAAGTCGCAGTAGCGTATCACGCACGAATGGTCGGGATACGCCATCAGCACCGACGACGGTCCCGCGGGGTGGGAATAGAGCCAGCTGTTCGCGTGTCCGCGCGGGTCATGCACATAGCAGCGCTCTATCACGATCTCGGAGGCTCCGCGGTCGACGCGCATGGCGGCATCGTAGTTGATAAGCACGGGACGATCGGCCGTGGAGCGCTTTTCGTCGAGGAACCTGCCGCCGCCGCAGGTCTTCGGAAACGTCTCGAAGTTCTGCGGCCCCGTCCGCCCCCATCCGTGGAACTCGCAGTTCCGAATCCGGACGGCACGGGAATTCATGATGAAGAGAGGCTCGTCCTTTTCGCCGCCGCCGCCCTCGAAGACGATGTTCTCGACAAGCACGTGCTCCGCGCCGTCTATCTCGACGATCCGTTCCATCATGTCGCGGCCGCCGAGCCGCTTCCCCGGCGGGACCGTGTAGCGGATCCATCCGTCGGGGCTCCCCTTCCCCGAGATCCTTATCGGATATTCGGCGGTGGCGGGATCTATGACGACCGTCTTCGCCACCGGAACGTCGCTGCTCCACGTGCGGAATCCGCCGGAGGCGAGAGTCTCCCCTCCAAGCACGACACGCATTTCGTATCCCGTGTCCTCCTCGAGATAGAGGATCGATCCCCGGACGTTCCCCGTATCCTTGAACCAGAGCGGCGCCGGCGCGGTCTTCCATGCCGGATCGCCGGCCTTGCGGTACTCGAAAGCCACGCCCGGACGCTCACGGCCGGAGCCCCAAGCGACTCCGCAGCCATTGAACGTCGGACGGAGACGCAGCTCGCCTTCCTTTACGGATTTGACCATCTCCCGCCTGACCTCGAGCGTGGGCGGCATGCGTGAACGCTGCCATGCCGTGAGCTTGAACCCAGGAGGCGGGGTGTCATGTCCGGAGGCGGCGAAGGCTCCCGCCGGAGCGAAGGAAAGTGCGGCCGCGAACAGTGCCGCAAAACAACCGAAGGAAATCCCAGATTTCATATCCGTTACCTTTAATATCCGATCATCTCAGGCTTACGACGGTTCCGTGCGCTTTCACCCTGAGGACACCACCGTTTGCCGGGAAGTGGGACGCGTAGCGGTTCCTGTTGACGCCCTGGACGCCAGATGCGCCGTAGACGCCGCAGGGCAGACGGTTCCCGTCCGCATCCCACGCGTAATCGACGGTCTGCGCACAGCCAGAGGGAATGTCAATCATCCACCCGTCCTCATCCTCGCCAAGATTGAACTGCACGAAACTGCCGTTGAAACGGTTGGCTCCGCCCAGCCTCAAGGTGCCGGAACCGCTCACGAATACGTTCGTGCCGTTGCGCCACGTGGCGTCGGAGGCGATTTCAAGCACGCCGCTCTCCACCGCGATGTCGCCGCAGCTGGTGAAGTCGCGTCCGGTCAACGTGAACGTGCCGGCGCCGCGCTTGAGGAACCCTGCGCCGCCCTCGACCTTCGCCGAGAGATTTGCCGTGTTTCCCTCGGGATCGTTTATCACGATGCATGACGGATATCCGCCGGTTATCTTGCCGAGAGAGCCGTATACGCGGCAGAAGCTCTGCGTCGTGTCGTTCAGGTTGATGGTGCCGCCCGCAGGATAGCTCGTCACGCCCGTAAGATCCAGCCGCGCCGCCGAATTCGTGTTCGCGTAGGAGACCCCGAAGTTGAGCGTCGCCCGCTGCCTCACGAAAATCTGCGGACACGACCCCTGCGATTCGATCGTGGTGTCGAGATCGAAGTTGCCGGTGTATCCGACACAGAGATACTCCGTGGTCGACCAGGGGGCGTTGCGGATGATCACCGACACACGGGCGTCATTGGCAGTAAATCCGCAGAGATTCATCTTTCCGCGTACATTGAAACCGCCTTCGAACACGACGGTAGCGCCACTCTCAAAAAAGAAATTGCGGGCCCTCACCGTCCAGACAAACCCCTTGAACACCGTTGTCGAGCCGCCCAGGAACCTGAAGTTCGAATATCCCGAAGCGTCGATGTAAACGTCTTTTGCGATCTCTCCCCCGTCGAACCAGACAGGGGCCTCGCCCGACACCAAACGTACCGCGTTCGCGTTGTCCCCGTTGCCGGCGGGGCCTATGTCGCCCGCCAGACGGATCGTGCCCGACTTGAACTCCAGCGCACCGGCGAGATCGCTCTCGCCCGAGACAACCAGAGTGCCGGCGCCCTCCTTCACCAGACAGTACGCGGAATCGGCGGAATGGACTCCGTTAGTCAGAAGAACGGTGTCGCTCCCCGGCACCGACCACACGGAGTCCGAATCCAGTTTGACGGGGACTCCGAAAACATACCTGTTGGTCACGCTGCCGTCCGTCGCGTCATTCTCGAACGTGGCATTTCCACCGAGCTCGATGAACGCGTCGTCCGCGGCCTTGGAGAACGAGAACCCCGCTCCGTCGACAGGCGCTTTCACGCGCATGGCGGACAGACGCACGCCGCATCCGACATCGGCGTTGCTCCCGGCGGACGCGAAAAACGCTTTCGTGGAGCCGTAAAGCAGGTCCGGCAGGGTTCCGCCCCAGTTCGCCTTCTCCATGATAGACTCGTTCGCATCTCCCCCTCCAGCGGTCCAGGCGACCTCGGACGGGGAAGGCAGGACAATTACGCCGCCCTTGATCTGGTCGAGGCTGGAGGAATCCAACACCCCGCCGGTGCAGGGCTCGCCGTTGACGGTGAGCGAGGCGACCCTGAGCCGCATGTCCGCAGGCAAGGTCAGCTCCGCACCGGCCCCGAGTTCCAGTTCGAGCGTTCCGTCGGCGAACGGCTTGGTCGCGCCCTCGGACACGGTGAACTTTCCGTCCAGCACTAGTTTCGTGCATCCGGAGAACGCCGTGCCTCCCGTTGTGTCTATGAACAGGCTCCCGTTCGGTCCGACCGTGACCTGCTGCACCGCGGGGAAAGCCGAAGTCGTGCACACGCGCATCACGCCGTTGCTCACCATGATGTCTCCGCTGAGTTCATGCCGGCGATCCTCGAATTTCTGCACGAAGGAATCCCCGAACGAGGTCGCGTCTATAAGAAGATCGAACGGGCCCTGGAACTTGTGCAGGCAAACGAACTCCCCCTCGTCCCCGGTCACGGTGACGGTTGTCGCCGCATAGGATATGAACAACGACCCTCTGTCGCTGACGTTCTTCGGAAGATACTGGCTCCCCATCTCCCGCCTGTAGTCGAACGACTTCACGTTCATTTTCTTGCCGTTTAGGTTGTAGAATCCCCTGGCCGCGTTCTCCCAGTTCTGCTCCAGATATATCTGTGCCCCGCCGAATGCCTGATCGGCCTTGGCGACGATCGGCGAGGATCGCGTGTATATCTTTCCGATTTTGTTCCCGCCGTTCCATATCTGGACGCTCTGATACTGGTTATATCCGTGGGGAGATACGTACACCACGGGCACATCCAGCTTCCCCTTCAGATCGAACGTAGCCCATGAGCCGATGCCGAGGGTGCCGGCGGTCAGCGTGATGGCGCCGCCGAGCGTGACATTCCTGGAAGTGCTCATGTCATCGGCGGACAAACCGTAGTACACGAAGAAATCCGTATCGGAGGTGATGGAACCCGATAGGGTCACCGGGCCGCCGAGTATCACGATGGCCGGATCGATTGCGTCCGAAGCCTTTCCCGTGAAAGTGACGGGATTCTTGAACTCCGCCTCGGCGTCGACCTCGATTATCAGCTGACGCTTCTGATCGCCGGAAAAGGCGATCACGCCGGAGTCTGCGCCGAGAGCTCCGGCGGCTGTCGCCTTCACGCATCCGCGCTGAATGCTTATGCCTCCCGTGAAGCTGTTCGCCGGGTTGGAAAGCACCAGCGTACCGGCCCCGCTCTTCGTTATGGAACTCGTGCCCGAGATGACCCCCGAATACTCGACGGTCTCTCCGGACGGCACATCGATGGTCAACGCCTCGTCGACATGGTTAGACGAATCATTGCCCCATGCAAACGCGCCGTAAAGACTTACGGCAAGCACACAAGCCAGCCTGAACCGGCAAACCTTATTCATTCCCATTTCACACCCTCCTTATCCAGTTGTTAGTTCCGTGCCCATTCCATGGCTTCAAACGCAAAGCATCTGCGCCTGGGTGAAAAGCAGTTCGTCGGGGTTCGAATCGATCTTGGCGACGAGGCGCAGGTAGCCATGCTCCGCCTCGGAACCGGAAGGCAGCTTCCAGGAGAACTTCGTGCCCTCACCGGTGGCGACCACCCCCTTCTTCGAGACCAGCTCGAAACGCACAGGCTTGTCCGTCGAAGCGGAGAACGTGCGTCCATCGAATGCGATTCCCGTGAATTCCACGATGTTGCCGAAAACGGCGCCGTAGAAATTGCCTTCGCGGTACGCCTTCAGGCAGGCATGCACCGTCCTCTCCGGCACCACCAGCACGTTCACGCCGCGCGCAGGCGCCCAGTCCGGCACGGATACGCCGAAGCACTGCCGCCCGGAGGCGAGAGCCCTGTCCCAATAGTCGATGCTCCAGTAGTCGCTCCATGGATAGCTTTCCTTATTGCCACCCGAGTAGTTGTACACCTCGATGCCGAACACGCGCGGGTCATAGTCGAGGATTTCGTGCAGGTGCTCCTGCTTGAGCCGGCTCCAACGAGGATGGTTGACGGTCACGCCGCCGCCGTCCGGGTATATCAGGCCCTCGAGCATCCTGTCGATCGCCTTTTTCCAAGGCTCTGCAGAGCCTAGCTTGTAGCCGTGATCGACCGTCTTGAACCTGTTCCTAGCGTCGAACGTCCCGGACGAGAACGTCGAGCCGACGGAACACATGTGCGTGGGGCTGCCGACAAACGAATGGTGCTCCGCGTTGGGGGCCTCGAGGATGCCTTCCGGCCATGACTTGAACAGCGGCCGCGTCGAAGAGAACGGCAACTGCCTGCGCTGTTCCTCTGGAAGCTCGTCCTTCCACTCTCCGACGATCTTGTTCCATTCGAACGGACCGTCGGTGCGCTTGCCTTTGAACATCACTGGGAAGTCCTGCCTTACGCGGTAGCGGTCGTTGCGCATCTTCTTCCCCGGGTACGTAGGTGCGCTCGGATAGTAGTTGGATATGGTCAGGAAGTCGAACCCACGCTTAAGGTACTTGTCGAGCATCTCCTGGTTCTTGACGTGCCCGTGCGTTGTCGTCCTGACGAGCGAGACATTGCTCCAGTCCAATCCGGAGTAGGGCCTGGGATTCCTGCCCTTCGGCTTTGCGGACACAGCCGCAGGCAGACTTTGGGCTATGACCCCCGCACCGGCGCATCCAATGAAACCACGTCTATTTATCTTCATGCTCAACCTCCTTTAAGGCACCTGTTCCATTACGTTTTTCCACTACCATCCCATAGACGGGACGGATTCCTTTCTTGGGATGATGCGGGTGGTATCACAGGTCAACTCCACAAGTCAACTGTAAACTTGTCATTATTCTCAGGTCTGAAGAATCGTCACTCCATGCCAACGACGCGGCAACACCTGCAGCGAACATACAAACCGGTTTAAACCGGGAAAACAAATTTGACGTCATATCACTTACTCCCTGATTTCACCTTGAACACAATCAGCGTCCGCCGATTCCGAATTCCCGATCGGCGAAGTCCATCAGCCACATCCAATCGTGCGCGGCGATGCCGTGCTGTTCACTGCGGCGGACGTATCCGAAAGACTCTCCGATACCTGATGTGCAGTAATTGTCGGGATAAGGCACGTCAGGCATGGTTCCGCGGCCGAGGAATTTCCACACCGGAGCGGCGGCCCTGCACGCGAGATACTCTCCTTTTGTATGCATCCAGCGGCTGGTATCGAATCCCTGCACAAGGAGAGCGCGCGGAGCGACAGCCGCCAGCAGCATGTGCTGATCGAAAGTAAGCGTTTCCCACGGCTTTTCAGAATATTTTTTGTAGGCCTTGCAGTACCAGTGGGTGAACATCACATTCTCGGTGGAGGTATTCTCTCCGTAGTCGCGTTTGGCGAGCGGAGCGCCGCCGCCACCCGTCTGATTCGGCACGCATACCGCGAACCGTTCATCGCGTGCTCCTGCAAGGAGCGCCGCCTTGCCGAGACGCGAACAGCCCGTCACCACGCTGCGCTTCGCATCGAGAAGAGGGTCTGTCTGAGCATAGTCGAGGCCGCGCGAAAGCGTCCAGGCCCAGGCGCCGAGAGCCGTTATGTTATCGGTACGGGATTCGTCACGCTTTCCCCAGAGGTCGAAAATGCCAGTATAGGCGAAAGTCTCCTGACGCCAGGCTGGATTCTTCTCCGTCCAGTCGGGATCGGGGGATATCTCGCAGTAGCAGGCGCTCATCACCGCATATCCGCGCGCGATGAGCATGCTGAGAGGGAATATGGAATCTTCGTTGGGATCGGTCATGACGCCGCGGGTACGCTCTGACGCTCTATAGTTGTCGTTCTTTTCGACGAACTGGGTCCACGCGCGCTGGACGTACACATCCTTGTCCGGCACAAGCTCGTGATTGCCGCGGTAATTCAGAAAAAGTATGACTGGGGATGGTTTCTTCGCATGGCGCGGAGCGAAAACGATCCAGTTGATGCAGGGACCGGACTTATCTTTCCTGAACCACATTCTGACCTGCTTGCGGACAGCATACCCCGCGACGGCATTCTCTTTCACGTCCCATACTTCAGTGACGACGGCCTCCGGTTCAGGCGGCGGCTGACCATACATTTCACGCGCGAAAATATCAAGAATCTCTTTCCGGCGGGCCTCCCAGTCCGCAGCGGTTCTTACTTTGCGACCGTCGACAAAGGTAAGGGGATCCTCAAGCGTGTACGGAGGAATCTTCGACTCGTCATAATTAGGCTCACGATACGGCTTATCACCCAGAAGGGAAAGCGACAAGGTAAACACCCCGGCCATGATTGTCAATTTCACGTCATTGCATCCTTTCTTTATCTGCGCATGATTATAACATTGCGGCTTCACCGGCGTCTATTGCTAAATCTGCATTTCCAATTGCTTTTTCCGAAAGTTCGTCCGACCGCTACGAATGCCGTTATTTCAATCCGGACGGCGCAAAATCAACCGAAAGTCCCATATCAATGTACTGGCCGCCGGAAGTCTGCTTCACATGTACAGCAAGCGTATTCTCGCCCGGACGGAACGCTCCATGCAGCGACGGCGGAACAAACGACGGGCGGTACTCCTTGTTGTATCCTTTCAGACCGAGCACCTTCACTCCGTTGACGAACACCTCGACATCCTCATCATGGAACACGTCGAACACAGCCTGCAGGAAACGACCGTCCGGCATTGTGAACCTGCGGCGCAGCCAGATATCCTTCCCGTTCCAAACCGTCGACACGACCGCCTCCCTGTTCGCATGGGCGATTGATGCCGAACCGAATCCTCCGGCGCTCCGCCGCCAGGCGGAATCGTCAAAGCCCGGTTCCGTCCACTCCTGAGGCGGCGCATTGAAGGCATACGCCCATGCGGTGACGGAAGGATCGTTTTTCGGGAACACACACACGGTTCGGCGGCGTTCCGCTCCGCGCTCCGCCATCCGGCGCACCATAGCATGTGCGTCCGAAAGAACCTTCTCGTCGAACTTCACAACCTTGCGGTCGTACGTGACAAGGCCGTTGACCTCGCCCTCCACGTCGGCAGTCTGAGTATATACGCTACCGGCACATCCGAGATACGCGAGCTCGGCAAGTTTGTCCATAAGCCCGAGGTAACGGGTCTGCACGGAGGATGCCGTACCGTTCTCTCCTCCGTATCCCCAGTTGCGCATCTTCGGATTCCACAGATGCCCGTCCACCACAAGACCAAGTCCGCCGAACTCACCGATGAAAGACGCCCGATGACTGTTGACCGGAAGCATGACCGGACCTGGATACGCGTGAAAATCTATTACGTCCGCCGATTCCGGAACTCCGTCCGGAAGGTGCTTTGTGCGGGTCAGTGTGCCTTTGCCGTCCAATGATTTCAGATACCCTCCTTCGTAGTCGCTCCAACCGGACGGTCCGTCCACGACCCGTGAGGGATCGTGCCGCTTCACCCACTTGAGCGTCCAGGAGGTCTGCGGTCCTTTCGGCTGCCCCCAGCGTTCGTTGTACGGTATCCACATTACTATGGAAGGCACGTTGTAGAGCTGCTCGATCATCCCCTTGAGCTCGCGTCGGTAGAAGCCGTATCTGCCGTTTATGTCACCGCCTCCCGAAGGCATGTCTTGAAAAACCAGAATGCCGAGCGTATCACACAAATGGTAATAACGCATCGGCTCCACCTTGATGTGCTTGCGCATCATGTTGAAGCCCATCCGCTTCAGCAGACGGATGTCAAACTCCATTGCGGCGTCCGACGGAGGCGTGAGAAGTCCATCCGGCCACCAGCCCTGATCAAGGGTTCCGATCGGAAAGAACAGCTTCCCGTTAAGGAAGAATCTGAGCACGCCGTTTCCGTCCTTGGCAACCTCGAACTTCCTCATGCCGAAATACCCCTTCACAAAATCGTCGCCGAGAGCAATGTTCAACCCGTACAAGAATGGAGAGTCAGGACTCCAGGCACGAACCGGATGCGGAAGTTTGAGCACAACAGGATCGCCCCACCGCGCGACAGCAGTCTTCGCAACAACGCGCCCCTCATCGAGCACCTCGACGTACGACTTCACACCGCGAACATCGCCGGACCCTTCAATAAGCACGAACACAGTGCCGGCATCGAAATCAGGCGTAACCTTGTAGCCGGTAATGTGCGTATCAGGCACGGTTTCCAGCCATACCGGCGCCCAGACTCCGGTGGAAGCCGTGTAGAAACATCCCGTGGGCTTTAAAGACTGCTTCCCGTATGAGAATCCAACGTGGCTGTTTCCGCCCATCGGATCCCATACCTGAAGCGCAATTGTGTTGACTCCAGTCTTGACGAGATCAGTTATGTCGCACGAAAAAGCCAACTGGGCGCTCTCATGCGGAACATCTGTCGCCTCGCATCCGTTCACGAAAACCTGAGTACGGAAATCACATCCGTCCACATGCAGGATAATCCGCTCTCCGTCTCGCGGTAAAGCCTTGAACGTCCTTTTATACCACAACGCCTCGGTATGCCTCACCTGTTTCTGCACGCCGGAGAGTGCGCTGCCCGCCGCAAACGGCACCAAAATTTTCCCATCCCATTTTGAAGGGATGCCGACAGCGGCATCTGTTATGGCATACTCCCAAAGTCCGTTGAGGCATTCCCAATTCCCTCGGACCATCTGCGGACGAGGATATTTCCTCCATGCATTCTCTGAAGTGACCTTTTCACCCCATTCAGTAAGCATATACCGTCCCAGCCGATCTTCGGCAAAAACGGAAAGCATCGCCAGCATCGAACAAAGCGCAACACCACGCCAGGAATGCATAGTTTCCATAATTTCATCCTATCTCACAACTATCGCCAAGCCCGGAGGGAGACTGACCATATTGATTCCGTTTGAATCGCCTCTGCCATAAGGACGGGAGTCGAACACCTCTCCATCGTCATCCATGCCGTCACACGAGGATGCAAACGGACGCGAATCGAATTCCGCCAACCCAAGGGACTCCTTGACGGCGTTCCCGGCGGGTGCGACGGCTTCGATCCTGTTCGTCACGGACTGCCAGTAATCTTCCGGCCACGCGAGATCGGCGGCGGACGCGGCCGCCGCGATCATCGAAAAAACCAATACCGTTTTCATGGCGGTCACTCCGCTATGACGATGTCCGCGGGGCACACCACGCGGAAACCGAAATTATTCCCCGTGCTGTCCGGACTGTACGCCAGCCTTGCACCGCTGCGCGCTCCTGCGCCCCACAGGTTGTACGAGGAGCCCCTGTCTGCTCTTTTTTCTCCACTCTCCGCTCCCACCGGCGCAACCACAACATCACCGGATTTATAGTTCTCGCCAAATGTCGCCAGATAATCATCTCCTGCCGAGAACCAATCAAGGCAATATTCACGTACATTTCCGTGCATATCGAAAAGCCTCCACGAATTGGGACACTTGAGACCCACCGCGTGCATGGCGTTATGGGTGTAATACCAACCGACCTCATCCAGATTGGCGTCCGATGAGGCGGAATCGAGGAGATTCTTGCCGCTGTTTAGCGACGTGGTCGTCCCGGCCCTGCACGCATATTCCCATTCCGCTTCGGTAGGGAGATCCATCTCCAATCCCGTGATCGCGCGCAAGACGCCCATCTTCGACGACGGGGCGACCTGATGCATATCCTGCGGCCATGTGAACTGCGTGCCCCGGATCGTGTTGTACGACATACCTGATGCCGGATTTGTAACTGCGGACTCCGATGATTTGAACGCAACATTCTGCTGCCCCTTCGTGAACTCGAACACGCCGATGTAATAGTCGTTGGTAAGCATTACGAAATGCTGCGTCTCGGCGCCGGCATCCGTCTGTCCCTTTTCTCCGGCAGGCGCGCCCATCAGCCACTTGATCCCTGCCGCCGTTATCTTGCGCATCAGAAGCAGTTCCTTGCGGTAGCGGATGTCGTCGATGCCGTAAGGCAGGGCCTCTTCGCTCACGTAGAAGTTCACGGCGTTCGTCATGCGCAGATCGGCGACGAGCCATTCCGGCGGCGCGCCGAGCGACCATGCCTTCACCACCGCCTTGAAAGAGCCATCCCTGATAACATGGTCCGGCCATGCATCCTTTGCATGCGGACGCCACAAAATCATCCCGTCTGTCTTCCGGACCACCGCGTTCACGTCGCCGGCGACGTTCCTGAAGTTCGCCTCTCCGATGGAGACGCCGTTTGTCGTAAAATCGACAGTCACAATGGCCGGCTCGCTCAGGCTGTACGAAACCTTCACCATGTGGGACCTGGAATCCTGCGTCACCGTCACGCCTGAGACGGTCGGAGCGGCATGAAGTATGAATGCCGCCGATATCGCCAACGTTGTGATTATCGTTTTCATGATGTTACCTTTCTTGTTTTGGTTAAACCCGTTGATTTGACACTATTTGAATCTCCAGGTCTTCTCGGGTGTCAGAAAGAAGAACGGCGGCGCTCCGTACAGATCAAGATATATCCATCCGTACACACCACGCGCACCCTTGGAGAAATCCATCCGGTAGAGGCCCTCGGCAGAAGAGTCCGGGATGTTGGCATAGAAGGTTATAAGACTTTCGTCAGCCTTGCAGATGAGACAGTTCGTCGGATCATAGACGGAAGACGCAAAACCGTAGTATGCGCTTCCCGACGCAACTGCAGTGCATGCCGTCCCCTTCCGTTTCGAGAACCACAGGGAAAACGGCGCGCCGTCATTCCCGGAGAGGATTATGCGCTTGCGGCGAGCCGCGCTTGCCGCAACCGGGACGGATGTGCGCTCAAGCACGAAATGCGCTGTCCCGCCCTTGTTCATCTCCAGTTCATAGAACCCGGCCTTCGGCGCATCGAAGTTTATTTCGTGCGGTTCAAGCCCCGATGCGTCAATACGCCAACTGCGCTCACGGCCCCCATCAGGTTTAAGCGCATAGACGACATAGTAGCCGTTCGGCGATTTGCGTTCCTCACCCCGCACTACCTGACGGGCCACAAACGCCGCCCGGCCCCGCTGGGACATATAGAACAGGAGTCGCATCCCCTTGCCGAAAGCCACAGGCGCGGCATCCACCATCCTGCCGGGAACACGGTCAACATGTTCTGCAACGGCAAGGTCCGGAAAACCTTCATGCGGCGGCAGGGCGACTCCCCCGTTTATCGTCGGCAGATGCCGTTCCGCCCATTTGCGATCTAGAACGATATGCTCACGCCGTCCGCCAGGCTTGACCACCTCAACTTTGCCTGATATCCTTGTCGGCGACATTCCGGGGCCCATTCCGCCGGCGGAAAACCAGTCGCGAGGCTTATTCTGGTACACCTTAAGATTCTTGAGAGTTACCCCATCGGTTATCCCCTGCCGCAGCATCGCGGACTCGAAACGCACATCCCGCGAAGCATTACTCACGATGCAACCGTCGAAGACCACATCAAACGCAGATGCCGGCGACGCACTTACATAAAGCCCATACCCTTTCGCCGAGACAAGCGAACAGTTCCTGTATTCCACCATGCCCTTTGGGAAATCCGACTCCCTTAAGCATCCACCATGCACCGCCGCCGACGTATAGTCGCCTATTGACCTGCAGTTGTCGAACAGCACCGACACAGGCGGGCTGGTGGAATCGAGCTTCTGAAGGTAGAGTTCGAGTCCTTTCCAGCATTGCCCGACGTGACGCAGTTCCGGAACACCACATTCACAAGATACTGCACATTGCTGTTGGGTTCGATGTCAACGCCAGCCTGAGGCGGAGTGCCGGAGGTGTTCTTGAACACGCAATTCTCCACAAGGAGGTTCTCGGCCGAGATCACGGAAATGCCCTGCCTGTGATTGTCATCGCATACACAGTTGCGAATGGTCACGTTCCGGGACGGCGCACCGCCTTCATCAGGTTCCGAAACTATGATTCCATCGCCGCCGGATGATATGAAGCTCATGTTCTCGACAAGCACATCCTGAACGCTGTGAAGCCGTAGAGCAAAGCGCCACTGGCTGCGGGGATAAGGAGGCTTCTGGTAGTCCTTCTTATGCATCCGCAGAACACCGCCGGACTTGCCGAGCCCCCGCAGCGTCACGTTCGTGACATTCGCAAGGGTCAGGAGATAATCGCGGATACCCATGAATGCTCCGCGCTTGGCCTGCAGCTCGACACCATCCTCGAATATGAGTTCCTGATTCGAACGGGCGAGAAGCGGCAATGTAATCCACGGCCCCTTCTGGCGGTCAAAAACGATGCGCTTCGCCCCGGAATCAAGCGCCGCCTGAATAAATCGGGTGGAGTCCTCGGCGTCATAACCGAATTGCGACACCCTGACATCCGCCGCCAACACTCGCGAAGTGCACGCCAAAACTGCAACTGCGCACAAGCAAAACGAATAAAACCAAGTCCACCTGATATATATATAATTTCTCATCGATCTAAATATACCATAAACATTTTTTTTTTCAACCGAAAATTGCATCTGGAGGTTCCCCAATTTTTTTGGTGGAGTGCGGAAGTAAATGCACCTGATTTGGTTCGTTTACTCATGCGAACTGTACCGCCGAGAAAAAAAAATCTTATTTTTTTTTTATTACCGTATTGTTTTTGAAAATCCACTTTGCTACAATCCACGTCGCTTCAAGCGGAGCACATCATAAACCGGTCCATACAAATACATACAAATAGGTATTGGACTCAAAAAGGAGGGCAGTAGTAATGAAACAAAAACTTGCTTTAACCTTTGCGGCGGCGACGCTATCAACCGGTCTGATGGCGGAAGTCGCACAGATTGATGGAACAGAGTGGACATACTCACTCGACAATGGTCACGCGGTGATCGAAGGCGTGACAGACGGATTTGAGGGCAGTCTCTCAATCCCGTCTAAGCTGGGAGGCTATCCGGTGAAATACATCGGCGCTGAAGCATTCAGCCTGCAGACCGGCATAACGTCCGTAACCATACCCGAAGGAATAACGGAGATTGGAGACTCTGCTTTCTCGGAATGCGATGGCCTGACAAAGGTCATCGTCCCCAACAGTTTAACGCATATCGGAGGATATGCGTTTTATTATTGCATGAATCTCGAATCGATCAACCTGCCGGACACCTTGCAGAGCATCGGCCTTCAGGCGTTCATCGGCTGCTACGGTCTTTCCATCGGAGATTATGTGGTTGTGAGAGGTCGGCTGTACGACTACTTCGGCGAAGACTCCGATCTTGTCATACCGGATGGAGTGACCGACATCACCGAATGGGCGTTCTACGGCTGGGACAGCCTCTCAAGTGTGGTCATGCCAGACAGCGTGACAAACATAGAGTCGATGGCATTCTTCATGTGCAGCAACATTCATACGATAAAATTCGGTTCAGGGCTGAAAGGCATTGCGGACCTCGCCTTCAAAGAGTGTGCCAGCCTATCGTCGCTTTCATTCCCGAACGGAATCGAAAGGATAGGAGTTCAGTCGTTTGAAGGCTGCTCATCTCTTGCCTCCATCAGTTTCGGCACAGACGCCACATCTGCGAAACTGGATTTGGCTTTACACGCCTTTGCAGGATGCAACGCTCTCGCCAACGTGTCATTCCTCGGCAAACTCCCGTCAGGTCTTACCGATTCCGGCTTACTCGATTCATCACCCCGAGTGAAATATCAAAAAGAATTCTCGGAAGAATACCAGAAGGTCGTTCCGGATGAACTTTTTGACGGCTACATCTCCAATTCATTCAACGAATGGATAACCTCTGGCGGATTCGAATTCAAGTCATCCGGCGAAACCGACTGGATTGGCACATACGACGATTCACACGATGGCTCCGGATCGCTGCAAAGCGGCACTGTCACCTCCGGAACCGTTCCCGTCCTTTCTACCACGGTTATCGGCCCGACGCGCATATCGTTCTGGTGGAAAACCACAGGGGGAACCCAGGCATATGATTCAGGACATGCGTTCGTTTCCATAGACGGCAAGGCAAAGGGCGGTCTTACAGCCGGCCTGACGCCCACCGGAATCGCGATTGGCGGCAACTCTGATTGGCAGAACGTCACGCTCGACATAAAGGAATCCGGATCGCACAAAATCGAATGGACGTTCAAGCGCGGCTTCAGCAAAAACAGCAGCGTGCTGATAGACGAATTCTCCGCAACATCTCTGGTCCCGGTAACACTCGACCTTCTTGGCGGATCAATGGTCGTCCCGATTGAAATAATGGAACCTTCAGGAACGATGATTACGCTTCCTTCCGCAGCGGACTGCACAAAGCCCTACCACACGCTCTTCGGATGGAACTGCGGAACAACGCCCTACAGGGCCGGAGCATCCTACAAGGTTCCAGATTCTGGCTCCACACTCTCAGCCATGTGGATTCCGAACTATCTCAACGATCCAATAATAACATGCTCCGGCATCGGTGCCTCGGGTCTGGTTGAAACCGAAGAGACCACAATATCCATCACAGCGGAAAACGGAGCCGCGATCCACTACACACTCGACGGAACACAACCTACAGAATCCAGCCCGCTCTATCAGGCACCCTTCACCACAAGCGCATTAACCCTGACGATCAAGGCAATAGCGGTCAAGGATAATTACATCAGCAGTTCTGTCGTTGAGCGCACAATGAAAATAGCTCCCAATAAACTGCACGAAATCCTCAACCTCTCCGAATCCGGCGTAACACTCGCAACCGGCGGTGACGTCCAGTGGAATAGAATCCTTGGAAAAGATACTTCCGACGGGATCGCCGCCTTGAAATGCGGAACCTTGCAATCCGGACAGAAAGCATGGATTGAATTAACGGTCATCGGGGCGGGAGACCTGAACTTCCGGTGGAAAACCGACATCTCCGATACCAATGGAACCAATCCCTCATACACTCTCTATGTCAACGGAAAGATATTCTCGCATTTCACGGACGCCGTCGGTTGGGTTGAGGAATCACACTATTTCGGCAACGGCGCACATACATTCAGATGGGAGTGCAGATGGAACAGCACGGGAGTTGGAGAGGGATGTGGATTCCTGGATATGTTGTCCTGGACTCCGAGAGAAACGCCTTCGGCATTCCCAGAGCTGGGTCTTGATGCCTCCCCGACCGCAGTGAGCATGGCACTGGCGGGGACAAAGGACCAAAAGGTTCTCGACCACATCAAGAACGCCAGGGATTATGCGAGCTACCGCACCTGGGCGCAAGAAACGGCCGAAACCATCATTCCACGCAGCATGTCCGCCGATGACAAGATGCGGTCAATCAAGGAAGCTCCGTATGCATGGCTCTCCTACGCGCTTGACACGGGCAGGATTCTCGCAACGCCACCCGCAGAAAGCGATATAAAGATCACAGAATTCTCCAAAAGCGACATTCCCGGAGCGTTCAGCCTGACGGTATCAATCGACGGGATATCAATAGGCGACAATGCGACACCGGAAAATCTTTCGGAGATATTCGGCATTGAAGGCTCCCCGACACTGAACAAGGAGGGATTCTCCACCAACAATGCCCAGTCGCGACTCCTGGCACCGACCGATGGTAAGGCCCAGATTCTCGCGATGCCACTGCCAATCCTTCAGCCAAGCTTCTTCTTCCGCGTGAAGATGATGCCGTAGTTGCCGACGTATGGGAACACACCTACTATCTCGACTGGCAGAACCGCCGTCCCTATCATGTCATGACAGTGATAGAACGTCTGTTCGACTGGCGTCGCATTTCCGAACGTTATAATTTCTCGCTCCAATTTTCCCAACCAAAGGGCGCCAGCTAAAACCATTGGATAAACAAACGGGGAACATCAATTCTCACAAATTATAGAGGCACTTGCAAAACCTGGTAGAGTGGCGTGTCCCTACGCCACCGCGGCGGGCTGAGGACAGCCAGCCCTACCAAATTTACAGGGTTTTGCAAGTGCCTCAATATATCAGTCGTCAATGCCACAACCGCTCACTCCCGACCGTCGACACCCTGCATCCTGTGCTTTTCGGGTCGACTGGTGAGGAATATTTTTATCACATCCCCCGGCCTTATTCCCTCAGGACGAATCCTCTGATCAAATTGACCGAGAAGTTCGAACCCCCACTCGTCAACGCATCGCACCTTGACGCCAGACCGCAACGGAACAATATCTTTAATCCGTCCCTTCAGCTCTGGAAGAATGACATCTCCGAGCGGTGACTGCAGAAAGTGGCAGTAGAGAACATTCCCCTTTTGCGTATAGGCGCAGCCGAACGGCGGAGTGACGGACTCCCTAAAATCTCATCGCAGACAACGACGGATCCCCACTTATATCCGCCCGCCGGCGGAACTCAATCCCAAGGGAACTGCGCAAATTGTCTCATAACCATCTGAATAATACAAGCGAATCTTCACAAAATTTTATTTTTAGCAGATAAACAACAAAAAGCAAACTAATCGTCTAAAAATTACACATTTCCAAAGGTCCAACCCCAGATGTTCCTTTCGGACACCACGATTCAAACCGCCGTCTGCGATTTCCGTCCACCCGGACGGAGCCGAGGCCGCGTTACGCCGTCGCGCATGACATTTCCAAAGAACATGCAGGCTGGTCGCACCCGCATTCTCCATAGAGCATCTGACAGACGACTCTATCTGCGACAGAGTTCAAGGTCCGCCCAACCGCCGCCATCGCCATACGTATTGTTTGCCGGTCCCGGATCGGATATCAGATAGAGATCCGCAGAACAGC
>JAFXEA010000448.1 GCA_017521065.1 Kiritimatiellia bacterium
CCGACGTCGCTAAAATGTGGGGTAATGACTATAAGATTGCCAACGGTTTATACTTTGGCGGCTGGGGAGCAATATACTATAGCGATGATAAATGTCCGCTTGTTTTCTGCTTCTCGGCGCGTTCGGCGTTTTTGTCGGCGCAGGACATTCTGCGGTCCTTTCGATCCGGCTCGGGGAAGGAAACAGGGTCGCTTGCGAGAAGTTGCTTGGACAGCTCGTGGCGTTCAAGCTGCTGTTCTTTTTCATCCTGCCGCCTCTGCTTTTTTTCAATGTTGACACGGTGCTCGGATGGTACGGAGGCGACAAGGTCTCGCCGGGCGCGTTCGCTGCCGCCAGAAGCTATCTGAGACTTGTGGTCTTTTCACATCTTTTCAGTCATCTTGCTTTTGGCTTTTCGGCGATGATGCGCGCAGAAGGCAATGCCGTTAATTCGATGGTGTGCATGATCGTCGGTTTTGGCACAAACCTGATTCTCGATCCGATCCTGATTTTCGGGGTGGATCTGCCGTCACTTGGAATCAAGCTGCGTCCGATGGGCATCGAGGGTGCGGCATGGGCGACGAATATCGCAATGTTCCTTAGCTTTGCATGGGCGGCACGGTACTATCTTTGCGGACACAGTGCGGTGCGCTTCCGCTTCCACAGGATCGGCTTCCATCGCGGTAGCATGGCGAAACCGGTTGGCATAGGTCTTTCTCCGTTTCTGCAGCAGCTGATGGGTGCGCTGATAAACCTTTCGCTTGCGGCGGCATTCGGGTATTGGGCGGCAGATTCGGCGTCTGCCACGAAACAGATCGCATCGCTTGGCGTGTTCCAAAGCGTGTTGATACTTGTCATAATGCCGATACTTGGAACGCAGCAGGGGCTACAGCCTATATTCGGCTACAACTGGGGCGCACGGAATTTCGCCCGTGTACGCGATACTTTCGTGCTGGGATTCTGGATCACGACTGCTCTCTGCGTGTTGGCTAGCGTCATTCAGACGATGCCGCCATTGCCTAAGATGGTGGCCGGTCTTTTTGTGGATTCCGCGAACACGTCGCTGCTTGCGACTGCGGCGCACGATCTTACGGTGTCGAACTGCATGCTCTGGACGATATCGATAAACGTGGTCGCAACGACGTATTTCCAGTCCATCGGGCATCCTCGGACTGCGATATGGCTCTCGATGCTGCGTCAGGGAGTGTGTCTTCTCCCGTGCATATGGGTGTTGCCGTATGTTGGCTCCCGGACCGGATTTTTCACGCCTGAACTGGGCATATGGCTTGCGTTGCCAGTTTCTGATGTGCTGTGCCAGCTTGCGACCTTGCCTCCGGTGTTCAGCCATATTCGTTTCCTTTCCCGTAATTCGTCTGCATCCAGAACCTAACGCAATATAAGTAACTTATGTCAGCCCGTGTGATACTTTGTCTTGGGTCAAATATCGAACCTCGCATGGATTATCTGGACCGTGCGCAGAATGCGTTGTGCGCACTGCCTGGCACACGGTTCCTGGCTTCGTCCGGAACTGATGAAACCGAACCGGTTGACGTGCCTCCCGGGTTTGAAGGACAGCGTTTCCTCAATCGCATACTTGTGGTGGAGACGGAACTTATACCTATGGATTTTTCACGGCTCATGCACCGCATTGAGGATGACCTTGGTCGTGTGCGCGGTGCTGTGCGGAACATTCCGCGCACCATCGACATTGACATGATCGATTACGAAGGCGTAACGATGGATAGTCCAGAATTGACGCTTCCACATCCACGCGCCAAGGAACGAGAGTTCGTCATGGAGCCGCTCAGACGGATGGGAATCGGTTTTTAGCTGCGTCTTGCCGCTTGCACAACAAGTGAAGCGAGAGTCATTCCGAACGCGCATGTAACCGGCATTATGCTGCCTTTGACGGTGCCGGCGGAGCTCAACGGAGACTCTGCCGAATATGCGCAAAGGTGCTTTGGAAGGGGAATGTCTGATTTTCTGAATCTATTGCGAAGGGCTTTTGCCAGTCCGTCGCCTACGACCTTGTGGAAAGGCGCGATACGTATCTTTGTCGGATCGGTACGCAATGCCGCGCCCATGGAGGAGAATATGGCTGTCGGTTTTCTGTCGCCGGACGATACGCATCGATGTATGAGATGAGCTTTGCAGTCGACGGAGTCGATCGCGTCTATCACAAAATCACAGCTGTCGAAAAGCTTGTTGAAGCTATCGGCGTTCTCGGACGTGTAGCGTGTTGCGATAGGGTCTATCGTTGCATCGGGGGCTATTTCAAGAAGCATATCCCGCAGTACGTTGACTTTCGGTTTGCCGACATTTGATGGCAAGGCCTGCCGTTGGCGGTTGATGTTGGATTCAGCGACCAGATCATCGTCCACTATCGTAAGATGGTTCACACCGGTGCGCAGCAGGGCTTCTGCGCACCATCCGCCGACGCCGCCAACACCAAAGATCGCAACATGCATGGATGAAAGCCTTTCAAAGGTTTCATTGCCGAGCAGCGAACGGGAACGCACATATGTTTCTTTTGACATGGCGTACATTATACCATGCGCGAAAAAAAAAACTCGGTAATTGCAAGTGGTTTTAAAGATAGTATCATTGTTTTGCACATAATGTGCTATAATCAAGTGCATGGATTTTAAACCGTATGAGTATGGGAGGGTCGTGTTTGACTCTCGCAAAGTTGTTCCCGGGTGCCTTTTCGCTGCACTTCCAGGGGCATCTGTTGATGGTCATGCCTTTGTGAAGCAGGCTTTTGAAAAAGGGGCGAAGGGCATTCTTGTCCGAAAGGACAGAGCTGATGAATTTAATGGACCTGAAGCTGCTGCGCTAATCCCAGTGGACGATGTAAAGGTGTCGCTTACGGAAACAGCCCGCACATACAGGCAGATGCTGAAGGCTAAGGTTGTTGGTGTTACTGGAAGTGCAGGAAAGACAACAGTGAAGGAGTTCACTGCGGCGTTTCTCGGGGCGAAGGGAAAGACACATGCCACGGCAGGGAACTACAACAACGATCTTGGTCTGCCTATTACAATCTTGGAATCTCCTCTTGATGCCGATTTTCTTGTGCTTGAGATGGGGACGAACCATCCAGGGGAAATAGCGCATCTGGTTGGAATCGGCAAGCCTGATGTGGGCATAATCTCTTCTATTGGGACTGCACATATAGAGTTCTTCAAGACCCAGGATGGAATTGCAGAGGAAAAGGGGACTCTGTTCCGTTCATTGCCGGAAGATGGCTTTGCTGTTTTAGGCGAAAACAATGATCGGTTTGAAATGCTCAAAGAGATGTGTCATTGCCGGACTGTCATATCCGATGGCATCGCGCCTTTCGAATGTCCGCTTGTCGGCGACTACAACCGCTGGAATATGTCTCTTGCGTGGAACTGTGCGAAAATGTTCGGCGTAACGGAGAATATGGCGCAGCGTGCGCTCGAAGGTTTTGTTCTCCCCGGCGACAGATGGCGCAAGAGTGAGCTGAACGGAGTTGCGTTCATTTCCGATTGCTACAACGCAAACCCGACCTCCATGATTGTTGCGCTTGAGACTTTTGCGGTTGAACCTAGTGAAGGCCGTCGGATTGCAGTTCTTGGAGATATGTTTGAGCTCGGGGATGCGAGTGCAAAACTCCATGCCGAAGTGAAAAAAAAGGCCTTGGGGTTGAACCTTGATAAGGTGATTTTTGTTGGAGAGAACTTTGGCGGCATTTCGTTTGAGGATGCGAAAGCTGAACTCTTCGCTTATGTGAAGCCGGGTGATTCCGTGCTTCTAAAGGCATCCCACGGAATGGCTTTGGGACGGATGCTCGAACC
>JAFXEA010000449.1 GCA_017521065.1 Kiritimatiellia bacterium
CCACCCGAGAATCGTGGTGAACGCAAAAAACGCAAGCGCCGTCATCAGGAAGAACGGAACGATGGTAGCGGCGCAAGGAAGGAAGGCGAGACCGCGCGTGAACGCCTCAACCGTAACGTTCACCCCCTCAAGCTTGAGGGAAGGATCCCATGCGCCGGAAAGAACGATCGTAAGGCCCGTCATCGTGCAGACCACAAACGTATCGATGAACGTACCTGTCATCGAAACGAAACCCTGCTTGGCAGGCTCATTCGTCTTGGCGGCTGCGGCGGCGATCGGCTCGGACCCGAGACCTGCCTCGTTCGAGAATATGCCGCGTGCAATCCCCTTCTGCATAGCAATGAACATTGTGCCGACCGCCCCGCCTGTGACAGCGGCGGGATCGAACGCCGCCTTCACTATCGTCATGACAGCAGCCGGAATCTTCTCATAGTTTCCAAACATCACGAGAAGGCAGACGAGCGTATATGACACCGCCATGAACGGCACTACGACCATGGACACCTTCGCGATTCTCTTGAGTCCGCCAATAACGACAAGTGCGACACATACCGTCACCACCGCACCTGCAATCATAACTGCCGGAGACTGAACCGTTCCAAGGACAGAGATGCCCGTCGCGGGATCCGCAGGGTTGAAGGCGGGATCGAAGAACCGCTGAGCTGCGGCGACAATTCCGTGCACCTGCGTCAGTGTGCCGATTCCAAGCAGACCGGCAACCATGCCGAACACGGCAAAGATAACCGCCAAAGGCTTCCACTTGGGACCAAGTCCGCGTTCGATATAGTAGAACGGACCACCAAGTACACGTCCATCGGGAGCCACCTCACGGTATTTGACCGCCAAAAGCCCTTCCGCATATTTTGTAGCCATTCCGAAAAGAGCGGCGACCTCCATCCAAAAAAGCGCGCCGGGACCTCCGGTGGTAATGGCTGTAGCGACACCAACGATATTACCGGTTCCGATCGTCGCCGACAGTGCGGTGCAGAGAGCACCGAATGCGCTCACCTCGCCATGGTGTCCGTCGTCCTGATGGAACACATACCTGAACGCATTGCCGAGGTTCAGCATATGCCTGAACCTCAGCATCACGGAAAGCAATATGCCGGTGGCCAATATAGCCCCGATGAGCGGAACTCCCCATATGAGATCGTCCACAGTGTTCACAATCTTCGTCAATGACACCAACCAATCCGGCATTTCTTCGTTCCTTACTTAATTCATACTCATTCAAATCGCCCAACCGCCGATACCAAAAATACGGCACACTTCAGAGACAAGTATCGCAAGCACAAGCACAGGAGCCACGAACTTGACCATCACAACATAGAAAACCTTGAATCCGACAGCACTACCGTCGCGCTGACACTCCGCAAGTATGCGTTTGGGACGAAGCACCCAGCCCACATATATGCAAATGAGAGCCGCCACAACGGGAGTAAGCACGTTCATCGACGCATCGAAGAACTCAAGCGCAGGAAGTCCGCACGGCTTGAAGTCCGCCCAACGTCCATAACCGAACGCCGAGACCGCACCAAGCAGAAGCGACCACACGCAAACCAACACGACTGACGTTACGCGCCTGATCCTGAAGAAGTCACAGACGGCGGCAACGCATGCCTCAGTCATAGAAATGGCGCTCGTAAGGGCGGCGAAAAGGACAAGCACAAAGAACACGAAGCCAATCCAGATTCCGGCAGAACCGAGCGACGCAAACACCTTCGGAAGCGTCACGAACATGAGTCCGGGACCGGCATCAATCGCGGCACGTCCGCCGCCGGACGCCGCAGCAAACATAACAACGACAGGTATAATCATGAACCCGGAAAGAACCGCCACGAAGGTATCTGCGGCAACAATGCGAACCGAAGCTTTCGGCACAGAATCACACCGGCGCATGTAGCTTCCGTAAGTGATCATGATGCCCATCGCGAGCGAGAGCGAATAGAACATCTGCCCCATCGCACCGAGCACGACCTTGCCGATATTGTCGCAGGTTGAAAAGTCCGGAACGAGATAGAACCTGATTCCTTCACCGGCGCCAGGAATCGTCGCAACATACACGGCGATACCGACCGCCATCACAAGGAGAATCGGCATCATCACGAGATTCGCCTTCTCTATGCCGTTCTTCACTCCGATGATGATCACCGCGCATGTGACGACCGTAAAGAGAAGCATACACACGAAGGGATCCCATGGCGCGGCGATGAACGACTCGAAGAACGCCTGTGGGTTATCGAGCCCTCCACCGCCGGACACCAGCTTCACATAGGCGGCAAAGTATTTGACCACCCAACCGCCTATGACGTTGTAGTATGGAAGTATGAAAAGCGGGATTATCGTGGAGAGAACCCCGAGGAAGTTCCAGCGCGGATGCCCGAGCTGGCGGAACGCGGTAAGCTGGCTTTGCCTCGAATATCGGCCGAGCGCAATCTCTGTGACAAGAAGCGTGAAGCCAAGAGTCAACGAAAGAAGAAGATATACCGCAATGAAAACCCCGCCGCCGTATTTGGCGGCAAGGTACGGGAATCTCCAAAGGTTCCCCAGCCCGACGGCCGATGCGGAGGCCGCAAGAACGAACGCCAGGGAACCGGACCAGCTTGCGCGTTTTTCCTTTGTCATCGCTTCAGTCAGTCACCGATGTGAAACGCGCCTACAGGCAATCCTGCTTCCGAATACAGGGCACCGAACCATGGTGCGGAATAAAGGTAGCGGAGCTTCTTCGGAGCGGCAACACCTTCTGCCTCGACGATGAGATCCTTGCCCTCCACAGTACCAAGATAGCTCTTCTTCCCGTTTCTCAAGGAAGCCTTGAAATTGGATATCTTCGCCGGCTTCCATGCGCCGTCCGCTCCGCAAACCTCAAACCCGGTCGTCAGGCTGCGGTCGGCGTTATAAACGTAGAAGCCGTCTGCATCGTTGAAGGAAAGAACGAACTTGCTGCCTTCAACCTTCCAGCTCTTGAGCGTGGGCGACTCGTTCTGGACGTGTTTCCAGCCATAGTTGCGCTTGAGCGCATGGAGGGAGAGACGCTTTGCGACAGTACGCTTGTCGCTCGGATGGATGTCGTGGAGGTTCCCGACATCGTTGATGACAGCCATCGCGGCATTCTTCTCTGCAGCGGCAAACTTGGCCTGAGCCTCCTGGATGAGGGCGATATCCTTGAAGCCCCAAGGCGTAAGCTGCACAAAATAGAGCGAGAGGTCAGGATTCCTGAACTCGGTCGCCCAGCCGTTGTATAGGGCCTGCATCTTGTTCGCGTAACGCTCGGGTTCACGCGAATTGGAGCACCCCTGATACCAGATGAAGCCACGGACGGACATCGGTGTGTAGGCTGCGACCATTCCGTACCAGAGTGCGGACGTCTGCTTGTGAGCGGCACCGATAGGTCCCTTCGCCATGGAAGGCTTCCAGTCCTTCTGGGGAACCATCTTCCAGTCGCGTTCGATGTCGAGTCCGGAAAGCCCCTTGTATCCGGAACGGGGAGTCCACGTATCGACGTTCGTGCCGCCCCAGGACGAATCGACAAGGCCGATCGGGATGTCGAGAGCGTTTGCGAGCTCAAGAGCGTAGTAGTATCCCATTGCGGAAGGCATCGCCTTACCGGCTTTCCACGCGTCCCAAAGCGCAGGCGTCATCTTCATCCACTCAACCTTGATGTCAAGCTTGGGCGCAAGAGCCATTGCCTTGGGCGTCTTTACGAGACGGACGAGAGGACGGTCGGTTGTCATGAGCATCATGGAACCCCATGCGTCGCGATAGCGCGGGCTTGCGCCCCATACAGGGCAATCGGTATTGGACTGACCGGCGCACATCCACACTTCACCGACAAGCACATCGGAAACGCGGATGTCGTTCACAGCGAGGGTTCGTCCGGTCTTGCATGCCTTCATCGCCGGCAGTTCAGCCAGCCACTTGCCGGACGCATCGGCAACGGCATCGACGGAGGCATCACCAAAGATCACCTTAACCTTTTCACCTGCATCCGCAGTACCCCAAACGCGCACGGGCATTTCGCGCTGAAGGACCATTCCGTCCGTGAACGGAGCGGCGAGCTTCACCTTCGCCTGAGCGGCAAAAGCTGCAACAATGGCTGTTGCCGTAATCAATCTCTTCATGTCATGTACCCTTCTCTTAATCTACAGACCGATATCATTTATTCACGATCTTAAGCGTATCGGTACGCAGCTTCTCATAGTTGCTCTTGCCCTGGGAGGCTTCAACAGGATCGAAGCGCGATGCGAGTTTTTCGATCTCCGCCTTGTAAAGGCCCTTCTCTTTCAAGAGACGCACCTTTTCGGAAGCGATGATTCCGTTACGGAGTTCGAGGAAGCGAAGCGAAGGAGAGCCATCAGGATATACGAGATATGTATCACCTGCGAGCCAACCCCAGTAGGTGGCATCCTGAACCGGATCCTGCGGCCAGCTGTTCCATGCCCAGCGCAGGAAGCCGTCAAGACCGCACATCGCCGGATACGCTCCGAGCCAGAAAGCCTCACCAGGACCGCTCGACATGAACGTGTTCGGATAGCGAGGGCCGCAGCAGACGTAGTACGTAGTGGTCATACCCTTCGCACGGCGCTCCGCCGCCTCCTTGAGATACGCGGCGTCGATCTTCTTGCCGAGAATCATGCAGAAGTTGTCAATCACGGTGCCATATTCGGAGGGCAGGTGGTTGCCGGCCATTGCGACCTTCATGTCCGGCACGAGTCCACGGATGAAGGAACCGATTTCCTTCACATCTGCAATGGA
>JAFXEA010000450.1 GCA_017521065.1 Kiritimatiellia bacterium
CGCTATATTCCCGCATTCGCAACGTTCAGGTTCGAATTCTTCCAGAAGGCGAACTCGTTCCGAAAGAAGTTCCCAAATATGTCCCGAATAGCATTCTTGAGGCTCTTCACAACTGTATCGCGCACCAGGATTATCGGAAAAACGCGCGAATCGTGGTGTCTGAATATGTAGATCGGCTGGTTTTCGAAAACCAAGGGGCGTTTTATGACGGTAAGCCCGAGGATTATATTGCCGGAAACAAGACACCCTCCCGCTATCGCAATTTGCAGCTCGTCATGGCGATGCGCGAAATCAATATGATTGATACACAGGGTTATGGCATCCACCGGCTTTACGAAGAGCAGCGGAAGCGATATTTCCCAATGCCGGATTATGAAACAGGGCGCGATTTTGTAAGGACGACGATTTACGGTCATGTTGTCGATCCTGCTTACAGCAGCTTGCTTATCAAGCGAAGCGATCTTAAGCTTGATGATGTCTGTTTGCTTGATCGGGTACAAAAGGGGCTCCGTATTGATGCACGCTCCGTTGCCCATTTGCGCCGCGAGGGACTTATTGAGGGGCGAGTGCCTCATCTGCATATTTCCGCGAAGATTGCCGCGTTGACGGGACAGCAGGCGTCGTATATGCAAAAACGACAATTGGCTGGACGCCATTACCGCCAACTGATTATTGACTACTTGGGGAAGTTTCCGGGTGCATCAAGAAAGAAACTCAATGAATTTCTGTTTGATGAGATTCGCGGTGAACTGTCAATAGAGGAAAAAGCTGTAAAAATAAGTAATCTGCTGACATATTTGAGGAGAAAAGGCAAGATAGTGAACCGGGGAACTTTGAAAGATTCACGATGGTTCTTAATTGACAAGCAGTAGGAAAACAAAAATAGTCAATAAAGAAGTCAAATAAGAATGAAGAGCGTCGTTTTTGAATTCCGTATCCCGGATGTGCTGACAATTCGCGTTACTGGCTCCAATGAGGGTCGGTACGCACGGTACTGCAATCGGATAGGGGTTTCAAAGACGGATACAAAAGCCGATGTCGTGTACACGTCGTCGATGGCTGGCAGGTGGACGTTCGAGAATGACGAAAGACCGGAACTGCTGCGTAGTATTACGGGACGGCCGGTGTTCTACGAGACGGTCTATCAGGTCCGTTGCGCGTTTGACCCCAAGGCCAAGGTGTCAGAGGCGTCAGTTTTTCACGAGATGAGCAGCGTCGCTGACGAGTTCTACTACGAAAACGATCTTCTTGACGGACGATTGGATTTCGTGAACGCGCCTGGGCGGTTCACGTTCGAGGTTGATTACGTTTCCCATGGAAAGCCGCAGCACTTGAAACTCGCGTGGTGGGTCGTCTCTGAGAAGATTGACGTCGTATCGGATGCCAAGACGATCAAGGAAGTCATTGAAAAGGAGAACAAAGGGTTTGTGTATGCGTTCCTGTCGCAGACGAAAGACCGTGCTGGGATTTCATCGCGACAATCGGGCAGGGAAGATGAATGGCTGGACATCTTCCGTCAGTTTGTCGATCCGTATGTTTTGGCGGTGAAGTGGATTGTTCAGTCGCCTCATTTGCGCTACCAGCCGCAAACTCAGTTTGAGCGGGCGGACAAGATTCGCCGATGGACGCCGCAGTTGAGTAATCGTTATCAGGCGATGAATGCGGACATGAAGGAGCGGAGCCTCTTTAGGGTGGAACGAATCGAGCCGAAGATCGATACGCTGGAGAACAGATTCGTTCTATTCACGCTGAAGAAGATTTCCGACAAACTTTCCAGGCTTGAACGGCTTTGCCGCGAGGCGAAAGGCGTGGCCGAGACGTATGCCGACCGCGTGCATTCATGGAAGAGGGAGTTGGATCGACTCAAAGCCAAGCCATTCTTTCGTTCAATCGGTTCTTTTACGGGATTGAAACAGGAAAGTCTGGTTCTTCAACGGAAGCGTGGGTATTCCAAGATATTGGAAACTTGGGTTGCTCTTCAGCATGCGATTGACGTGACACGGCAGGGGATCGATGCGGGCAACCGTCCGATTTGGAAGCTGTACGAGTTCTGGTGCTACCTTGCTATCCGCGACTACATCAAGAACGTGAAGAAAGCTGGTGGCGGGGCGCGGTATGTGATTGATGAGGCGCAAAGTGGACTTGGTTCGCTTCTCAAGATCACGGATGTGTTCGAAGACCCGGATTTGGACGGCGACAGCAAGGTTGGCGGTGCCCATGTGAAGGGGGACATGAAATGCGAATATGTCTTTAGCGATACTGTCGCCGGGAGAACGATACGGCTCACTTATCAGAAGTCCTACAGTAACGAGATTGGGGCCGATACTGACAATCGGTCTATGGCGCATATAGTCGAGCAGATACCAGATATCGTGATGACGATTGCCGAGGATTCCGATGAGAAGAATTCCTACACGTATCTTTTCGACGCCAAATATCAGATTATGCCATTGCCTTCTGTGGATAACCCGCAGACGGACGCGGCGCCGTACAGGACAATCAACGAGATGCACAGATATCGAGACGCGATTCTCTATCGGCGGCAAAAGGCCAGCGGTGAGGATAAAGGGAAATTGACCCATGAGGTCATAGGCGCTTATGTTCTTTATCCGGGACGGCCAGGCAAGTCGTTCGATTACAAGAGATTCATTGAAGAGGAAAACATAGGGGCCATACCGCTTCTTCCGGGCACCGACGGCACGAAGGTTCTGTACGAGTTCCTTGATTACGTCCTGAAGCATCAAGACGCCCAGTCGCACCTTGGAACGGCAATACCCACTCGTGGCACGACAGTGGTGGTTGGCGAAGCGGTTGGAGCGGGCGAGATTGCACAGGCTGCTGTTCTTTCCAATGCAGGAGTGGAGAAAGTCTTGCAGACATTCAGATGTCCAGTCATCAAGGCCCCAGGTGCTGCTCATTCGCTCTTTAAGCAGATAAGAATCACGCGACCGGGTCAACCAGATATGATCCTTGAAGTTGATAGGGCAGTGCCAGTGCGGGCTGCGGATAACAATGACTTGACATGTTTTTATTTGTCTAGTGGACAAGACTATCTGATTTATGGGGTCA
>JAFXEA010000451.1 GCA_017521065.1 Kiritimatiellia bacterium
CCTGAGACTCCGCTTGAGGTAAACCGCCCGTCGAATTCCTGCGCCCGCATGATCGGCGGCGGCATTTGGTGGGATCCGAAAATCAAGCGGTTCCGCCTGTGGTATGAGGCGGGATGGCTGAATACCGTAGGCTATGCCGAGAGCGAGGACGGCATCGAATTCAAGCGTGTCGTGAACGATGTAGTTCCCGGCACCAACCGTGTGTTTCCGGAGGGTGCGCTCCGTACGGATTCGTGGATTGTCACGCCGGACTTTTCCCTTGAGGATCCGTATTCACGCTGGTTGTTCTTCTGCCGTCCTCCGGGCGGCGGAGCTCAGGCTTCGTATGTGGCACAGTCAAAAGACGGCATTCACTGGTCGGAATGGAAGAAGGCCGGCGAGTGTGGGGACCGGTCCACGGCGTTCTACAATCCGTTCCGGAAAAAGTGGGTGTTCTCCCTTCGCGCCGAGATGGGGCCGTGGGGAAAAGGCGGCACCCGCAGCCGCAGCTATCGCGAGGCGGCGGATTTCTTTTCCGGCTCCGATTGGCGTTTCAAGCTCATGGATTCGACTGATGATGTGGTGATGTGGCTGCAGCCTGATGATCTTGACGTGCGCGATTCGCAATGGAAGCTTCCTGCGCAGATATACAACTTCGATGCCGTGGCGTACGAGTCCATCATGCTTGGCGCGTTCGCGGTGTGGCGCGGTCCGGAGAACAACGTGATCGTAAAAAGCGGAATGCCCAAAATTACGGATGTCGAGTTCGCCTACAGCCGTGACGGCTTCCATTTCGACCGGCCGGACAGAACCCCTGCGATTGAATCCGAGGGGTGGGATTCGAAAAAGTGGGATGCAGGATACGTGCAGAACATCGCAAACATTCTCGTGGTCAAGGATGAGAAGCTCTACTTCTACTATTCGGCCAACGCCGGCAATCCGAAGCGGCTGGGCATTGGCGGATTCTCGTGCGACCTCAACGGGGCGTACGATCAGGGCGCAAGCGGGCTTGCCGTGCTGCGTCGCGACGGCTTTGCTTCGATGCGTCCCGCGATAGAGAAGAAGGTCGGGGAATTCACCACGGTGCCTGTGCGCTTTTCGGGGAAATACATGTTCGTCAATGCGGACATGTCCAAGGGGCGGCTGGCTGTCGAGGTGCTTGACGAAAAGGGCTTTGCCATTCCCGGCTTTTCGGCGGCGGATTGCGTGCCGGTCGCGTCCGATTCCACAAAGGCGCGGATAAGGTGGAAAACGGCGAAGGACCTGGGATCGCTTGCCGGACGCAACGTCCGTTTCCGCTTCGTCGTGGAGAACGGCGGACTGTATTCGTTTTGGGTTTCGCCGTCCCAGAACGGCGAATCGGGCGGGTATCTTGGCGGTGGCGGCCCCGGCTATCCGGGCGTTCGCGACATTGTGAAGTCTCGATAAGCGGTGATGCCATGATTTCCGGACTTCTATGTGCGGCGATCGCCGCATCTGCAATCTCGATTGCCCAGGCCGAAACGCTGGTGCCGGCTGACGCCGATTTCTCCGATCCATCCCAGACGCGGCTTATCCGCGATTATCCTGTGAAGCTGGATCTTACGCATGCTGAGGGTGTGCAGTTCGATTTTCTCTGCCGCGACTATGCGCCGTTCCATCAGTTCAACTGCTATCTTAAATCCGGGGATGGATGGTATGCGCTGACGATGAACCATGAAGAGCGCACCGATGTGCAGAGGATCGCAATACGCAAGCGCGACGTGAAATGGACCGAAGGGAAGGTTTCAGGATGGCACGACATTTCCGCCGTGCGCATATACGGATATCGTGGCAATCCGCTCAAGGCGAGGTTCTCCGCCGGAAATTTCGCTGCGTTGAACGATCTGCCGCCGAAGTGCGGCGAGCGACGGCTTCTCTGGTGCCATTCCCCCTGGGGTCTGGGATATCGCGATGCGGACTGGGATGCGTCGGCCAGGATGATACGCGACATGGGATTCACCGATATCATCGTTTCAGTCGCCTGGGCGAACGGAGCGTGCTACAAGTCTGATGTGCTGCCGCCATCGCCACAGTATTCATATCGCAAGGAAGATGCGTTCGAACTCTGCCGCACTGCCGCAAGAAAGCACGGCCTCAAATTCCATGCGTGGATGGTGTGCTTTAACATGGGCGGACATGCCGACACCAAAACGCTCGACCGTCTGCGCACAGAAGGACGTGTGCAGATCGACGGAAAGGGGCGGGTGAACGGGAGGTGGCTGTGTCCGTCCCATCCCGGGAATGCGAAACTTGTGGTGGACGCGCTTGCGGAACTTGCGGCGAAAGGCGCGGACGGAGTGCATCTCGATTACATCCGCTATCCGGATGGAGATTTCTGCCATTGTGGACGATGCAAAGAAAAGGCGAAGCTGTTTCCTTCGTGGCAGGAGTTCAGGAATGCACAGATTGGCGAAGTGGTGCGGATGGCTTCGGACAGGATACGGCGGGAGTATCCACGCGTGGAGATTTCCGCCGCGGTGCGCAATACGATTGGCGACAGCGCATCGCGTGCAGTCGGGCAGGATTGGCATTCCTGGTGCAGGAACGGGTGGCTCGATTTTGTCTGTCCCATGGATTATTTCCCGCTCGATGCCAGCTTCCGTGCGCTTGTGGAACGGCAGAAGCAGGAAGTCTCATGCGTGAAGCTGTATCCCGGAATAGGCGACATCAACCTATGGCCGGACGTATCGAAGGATACATCGCGCATCGTTGGGCATATCAAGGCCGTACGCGAGGCCGGTCTCGATGGATTCTGTTTTTTTGATTTCGGGAAACGCATGATTGCGGCCTTCAAGGAGATTGATTTGAAATGAAACGTGTTTTTCTGAGTTTCGCATTTTTGTGCCAGGCGGCTTCCGCCGTGACTCCGGGATGGGAGAATGTCAGCCCCTCTCGTGCCGACATTTCTCCGGCGAAGAAGCTTTGGTACGCAACTTCAGCCGGGCAGGATTTCACTGTGGAGAAGCTGCATGGGGCGGAGGGAACCGTCAGTTTCGCCGATGGCAGGATTGCCGTTGAGAAAACC
>JAFXEA010000452.1 GCA_017521065.1 Kiritimatiellia bacterium
CCACATCTTCGGAGGCCTGTACAACCTCCAAACGTCTCTTGGCCACCACATCCGTATAATCGCCGCGCCAATCGTACTCGACGGCGCCGGCATCTATCTTTGCGTTGTATATGCGCTGACCGCCGTAGAAATCTCCGTTGAGGAACGAATCGTCAAGTCCTGCAGCCACCCATCCATCAAGATAATGATCCCGATTGCCCTTGTCGATGGCGGGGCTGCCCTTCAGTAGTCTGCCGTCAGCATCTATCGCATCGGATAGGTTCGTGATTACGCAATCCACGACCACGGGAACCTCACCTTCCTTTTCATTCGGCTGCATCGCAAGAACGCAATTGTGATATTGCGTATAGTTGGCGCAGGTGACATTGCTCTTGCTGCGGATCAGGCAGTTATAGACATTGCAATTGTACTGCACGCCTCCATACTCCTCGGTTGTGAACGTGCAATTGTAGAGATCGCAATTCTGATACACATGGACATACCCATGGATTTGAGAACGGAATATGCAATCGAAGCACCTTGACGGATTGCGCTGGCCGAAGATGTCCGGACCAGACCAGTTTCCTTTTGATATTGTGTTTGTGCCGAAAGTGCAACGGACATAATTTCCGCCATATCCACCGCCGCCACGTCTCGCATAATTACCGTAGATATTGCAATCCAATATTGCACTTCCGCTCTTTGCATACACGCCGCCCCCTAAAGTTTGGGGATACAATGCGGCGGCGTCGTCATCCGAGTATGTATATCCACCCGTCAAGGTGAACCCTTGAATCACAGCCCCATCGTCAAGGGTTACGCAACGGGCGGCTCCGGAACCATGTTCTCCCCCGTCCGTCGGAGCCTGCCCCTTGATGATAGTCTGCTGAGTACCTGCTGTCGACAAGAGCATTACACGGCCGGGGACATGCACACGCGACTGGGTTTGGCTGTCGCCGACATCGCACAGTCCATCTTCGTACGTACCCGGCATGGCATAGATTATGCCGTCGGACATCACCGACACCGCGTGCGAAAGCGTCTTGAACGGATTGCTCTCGTCGGCTCCCGTATTGCCATCATCTCCATTCGGACTCACATAAACCGAATTGCGCACGAAGGTTGCGTACAGCGTTTTACCGCCGTTTTCATTCTCAACCACCGACAACGCCGCAGACTTGCAATTGATGGCTTCAACTCCAACCACCCTGAATTTCTCTGGCAGAAGCATGGATCCAGCAGGCACCGACAAAATCGCAAACCCGGGAGTTTCTATGTTAGGAACCGTCAGTCCCTCAAACGAGATGTTAACCGTGCCGGAAGCGGCAAAAGCATTTGTTACATTTAGGCAACCTTTCCCTGTAATGAATGTCGAACCGTCCTCGAATGAAATTTCCCCCACGGTCACATCCTTGGAGCCAAGAGCCACACATCCTGTCGCTTTGACAGTCAATGAGCCTGCGATTCCTCCCTCTGGCGGATAGAACCGGGTATTCCGCCCCAAATCATTAGAGTCCTTTCCGATCTGGAAATTTCCATTGTAATCCGAACAGTCCCCTGTAATCTTCACCACGAATGTCCGAGATCCGGAAGAGCCAGATTCACTGTTGGCAAAGAAACGCAGGCATGCGCCCTTCTTTGAATGCATCGTCGCCGGAATGTTAAGCACCGTATCGCAATATCTATCGTAGATGTAGAATGCGGAAGACGATGGCGAATCGACTGTGATGATGCCGTCTATGGTGACCGGCTTCCAGTTCAGTTGCGAAAATCCGTTGTGCAGGAACAATCCTTTTCCAAGAACCTTGAAAACCGATGAGTACACCGTATAGATGTTCAGCCTTGCCCAACTCCCGCCAACTTCGCCGATGTGCAGGGAGTTGCAGGCGAACGGAACAGACTTCCCCGAACTCTCATTACGCGTATCAAGCCAAAAGTTCTTTGTGTAATAATCTCCGTTAGGATCTGGAGTCACACCATCAACACCTTTGCTGCCTGATTCATCTTCCCACCATTTCGCATTGACTAAAGCACATCCGCCCGCGGAATTATGCGGAACATTCTGATAAAGATAATATTTTGGAGGCGCCATGGAGACGGATTCGGCGATGGAATCCGGTGCACATATGCAAATGCCACATTGCAATGCGAATACAACCTTCAACTTGCTTATTGCCATAACATCTCCTTTTAAGGATTCTTACTGGGTAAATACCATAATATCAAATACCGCTCTTGTTTTCAGCACTATTTCATGAAACCGCATCCATCCGCATCATCCGCACAGTAGAAAAGCCACGAAGAGTGAAGCGGTGCATCAAATGAAAATTCTTTCACGTCCTTTGCAAGAACCTTGCCGCCGAACACATCGTACACTGATGTGCGTTTTGGCAGACGGATCGTCTTCTTGCCGGCGAAACGGGCGTGCAGCGTGACAAAATCTCCATTCGCCTCCATGGGATCAGTCGCTGTTGAATAGATGTGCACTCCGGCCCGTTTTGCAATATCGCACAGCACTGGCAGTTCAAGGTAGTACGATCCGTAGAATATGCTCTCTGCCTTTCCCGTTTTCATGGCGGCAACTGCACAGTCACCATTTGCGTATCTGCCAAGAACCTCAACATCACCCTTGACCTTGAACAAAGGGGTAACGGGATGTCCGGTTCCACCAAGCGCAGCTCCGTCAGAAGATGTAATTCTTGAGTCCATCCCGTCTTGGCATTTCTCAAAATCCATGCCTGTAAGCTCTTTCATTGAGGAAACGGAGTTCCCTCCGCGTGAAACATATCCAGGGGCGTATGTCCACACTATCGTACAATCCTTTTCACGCAGCCTTTTTGCGGCCCTTACGGACGATGCATCATTGAGAAGCGCATTGGAGAAAAGATACATCTTGTAGTTGCCAGGATTATCTGCAATATCTTCCGCAAGCCTGTAATCCACCGGTGCCCCTACGCGCGCAAAGCGAGATCCGAGCCGCCCGAACACGTCGGACATGAACGGGCGGCCATAAGTCTCCGTACGGCGCACCACCTTGCCCGAAGGCGGATACCACTGAACGGGGACCGGCAGGCACTCAGGCTTGGAATTCCGCATGTCCGGCATGGCCTTGATGGACTCTTCGCTGACGACAATGGCAATTTCAGCATTTCGGACGGTTCCACGCGCAATGGCATGGTCTCCAAACTTGCGCAAAACTGCGGCATCCTTCGCGAACTGAGGATAGTCGAACTCCGATCCGCTCGTTATCGCGTATGTATAGAACGGGAGTCCTCGACATATTGCGATGCCCATGTTTCGTCGGATCAGGTTCACCGTGTGGTCAAGGGTGCGCCCCTGGCTGTAGCCGTTGCTCTTGAGCGCAAGGTTTCTGTACGTCCGGGTGTCATCCTCAACGACCGGCATGATGCCATGGTCAAGAATCGAGGCAAACGGTTTCATGTCCATGAGAG
>JAFXEA010000039.1 GCA_017521065.1 Kiritimatiellia bacterium
GTCTTTCTTCGGATCGACCACAGTCAAACGGGCAGAGTACCGACCTCCATGAAACACCTTCGGATCAAGTGACATGGACTTTCCCCCGTCCCAACCAGAAAGGCCATCCTCGAATCCGGCGTTTGCAACATCAAACGGGACAGTCACCATTTCTTGTGCTTCAACAATTGACAGAAATATCAAACCAATTGCAAGCATCCTAAATATGCCGCACTTGGCCAAATGATGTATTTCGCTTTTTTGCTTCATGTGCGGAATTGTGCCACATAAGCATATTTTACGGAATGTAATAATGCGAACTAATTTATGTTTTATTGCGAACAATACTCTTTGTGTGGTATATTACTGGCATATGTCGACAGCAAAAAGCAAAAAACGAATCCTTGTGCAGGTTGATCTCGGACAGAAGGCGGCGAGGGATCTTCTCGGCGGAGTGCTGCGATATGCCACTCTCCAACACGATTGGGACGTGCGGATCCACCGGGGCCACCCCAAGAACCATATCCCGGACACACTCCTTAAATGGCATCCGCAAGGTATAATTACCGACGTCCAGATAAGGCAGGCCACTGTCTCACGCATGATCCGGAATGGGCTGAAGGGAATAGTCGCACTCCATGACGACAATTCGCGTGGAGTGCCGCTTCATTTCGTCGGATGCGACAATGCACAGATTGGAGAAGAAGGAGCAAAACTGCTGCTCAACAAGAAGATACGTCACTTCGGCTACGTTCCGTCAGTGATTCCCGACGCAGCGCTGGACCGTCGCCAAGATGGATTCGTCAGATGTATAGAGTCACACGGATTCAACGTGTCCATCTACAAAACGCATATGTCTGCAATAAGAGGCAAAGATATATCTACCGACGACATGGAATTGGCCGAATGGCTCGCCTCGCTGCCCAAACCATGCGGCATAATGGCGGTTTTCGACCAAAGGGCGAAAAATGTACTGGACGCCTGCAGGCTTGCAGGGATAGAGATCCCTTCACATTGTCTCATCCTTGGTGTAGACAATGAAGAGTACATATGTGAGAACGTATCCCCTACCCTATCAAGCATACTTCCGGACTTCAACGGTGGAGGTTTTCAGGCAGCAAAGATCCTGGATCGAATAATCGATGGTGAAACATCCAATTTGCCGATCCTGTCGCTTTATGGCGTGCGAAAGATCGAAGAGCGGACTTCTACCATGGATTTGAGCGGAACCATACGCAGTGTCGTACTTGCAAGTGAATTCATACGCAGAAATGCGACTCTGCCTATAGGCATCGACGAGATCGCTGCAGCATCTGGCACCTCCAAACGTCTGCTGGAGAAACATTTTCGTGCCGTATTGAACACTACCGCCGCGCACGAGCTGCAGCGCATCCGGCTCGGCCTTGTAAAAAAATGCCTCGAAGAAACAGACATCCCACTTGGGCATGTAGGCGACAACTGCGGTTTCAACGATGAATTCTATCTGAAGCGTCTTTTCAAACGCACTTTCGGCATGACCATGGGTGCCTACAGGAATGCATCACGGCATCACTTAGACATCCAGTTACGCTCTATGGCATTTCGTTCCAAACCCAACGATAGGCCTTTATCTGTGTGACGATGCCAGCGCGAATGGGGTTCATCATGATGTAGTGGCGGCAGTATTCGAGATACCTTCCGCTCTCGACCATCGTCGACTTGAACACTCCGCTCCATATGCCTCCGCAGTATTGATATTCCCGGTTGTACCATACCGCAAAGAGCTCCTTCGTCGTCTTCATGAACGCGCCTAACCCGACTTTCCACAGAAGAAATGACGAGGGAGCATATCTTCTGCATACGAATTTGGCGGACTACGACCCCAAAGCTCTCTGGAATAAGTATATGATCGAGGGAGAAATCGAATATGCGTTCCGTGAAATAAAGCACGATCTCGATTTCAGACCTGTTTATCATCAGCTGGACGATCGCATTGAGGCTCACATCTTTACAAGCTTTGTGGTGTTCTGCCTTTTGATGACGCACAGGGCAATGGCAAGGGGGCGAGCACCCGAATTGACACCCAGACAGATCATCGCAAATATGAAGATACTCAAAATGGTTGATGTTGTCATGCCAACCACCGATGGGAGAATCGTAACCATTCCTCGTCATGTAGAACCAAAAGATGGAGTCGCCTTGCTTATAAATCGGTTAGGCTTGACACTCCCAGAACAACTGCCGCCCATGATATCAAGAGAGCAGCTCGCAACATAAAAACGGAAGTGCAAGAAAGACCTTTAGCTCAAACCCCAGGAAATCCTGGGGGGGGGATGTGGAAAGTCGGGCTAACGCGCCTTGCGGCGGATTGAGGACTATCCGCCAGTTGAATACAGACATTAACTTTGTCCGGACCATAATGGCTTGTATTTGCCGATTTTGATTCGAACTGAATTCTCATCTCTGCACTTCATTCCCTTTTCCCTTTTCCTCTGAATCCCAGCAGTATAAAAAGGCGTAAACAAGAGAACGCAGTTTGTCAAATAGAAAAAAAAAAACACTCTTTAGATAACTCGGAGAATTAATCCGAAAAGAATTCTCATTTACTTCTCAGCCTGTTTTTGATATCATTTCGCGGTGTTGGAGCAAATGTATATGTGTCGGTTATTGGATTCAATACCGAAATATCCATTGTTTCAACGAGACTTTGGACTTTGGAACAGGGATGGAGAAGGCAATGGACAAAACGATAGCGAAACATCTTGCGAAGCGCGGAATGACACCTACGAAACCACGCAAGGAGGATCTTACGTTCTCCGAGCGAAATCCCGACTTCTTCAAGTGGTTCCATGAATCCGTGATGGGCTTCGACTCCGAGGAATACCGACGCGAGTTCTGGCGGGAGGCAAGAAGGACCGGTCATACGATAGGCCATGTGCCTTACGGGCTGAAGGAGTACCA
>JAFXEA010000453.1 GCA_017521065.1 Kiritimatiellia bacterium
ATAATCGCCTTTGAGTTCCACTTTTATACCGATGTTCATGAGTGCTTTTCCTGACATCTTTTTATTTTCGCAAGCATAAATGCTGTCGGGATCAAGTCCGCGCATTTTGAGAAGCGGAGGATATCTGTTGGGTTGAATAATGCCATGACCAAAGGCAAACAATGTAAATTCGCTTCTGTCGCGTTTTACATATTCGAATACCGCATAGGGATGCTCTCTTTTGGATGCGATTCTGTAGACATAGGCATTATTGGTGCAGGAGCGAATTTCTTTGTAATGCTGTACGGCTTTTTTGATGGTACCTTTTCAGTTGAAAAAAAAAACGTATTTGCTAAAATTGTCGCCGTTTTGGGTTGATAATATAGTTGATTCAAGGAAAGGAGTCCGTAGTGTCTATGGAACAGGAGACTGTAAGTATGGCTATGTCGCACAAAAGATGCAGCATAAGTCGTTTGCTTGGTATGCCTTTGAATAAGGTATGTGCGGTACTTTCAGCTGTAATGGTGGTTGGGTCGCTTTTTGCGGCTGAAACGGTTGTTCACGAATTGAATCTTCCGGTCGGAACGAATGCATTGATCACTGTTGAGGCAGGGGATGTCCTTTACATCGACAAAATCACAGGTGAACGGGGGACGGTCACCAAGTCAGGAGCCGGAAAGCTTTGCGTGAAGCGGCTCGTGAACCGGAACGTAAGCTTTGACGTACAGGAAGGGCGGCTCTTTTTCGACCGGCAGATGCCGCGCGTGTGCGCCGATGCGTTCTTCCATGTAGATGCCTCACGCACCGATACTCTTGAGCTGGCGGAGCAGAACGGCACCAATTTCGTCACACGCTGGAATGACGTTCGTGGCAATGGACTTTTCGCGACCAACTGCCTTGCCGGTCCATCATGGCGGCATAATCCCGAAAACAGACGCGCTTTCATTTCTGCGGTTCAGTTGAACGGCATGCCGGTCGTCGACTTCGGTTCAATCATGTATGATGGGCATGATGGATACGGCGCAACGATGATCTGGAGCAGGACGTGCACCAATGCGTATGAGGTCTATGAGGTCATCTCCGATACGCCGGATGTCGCTACGGCGAGCAAAGCGACAGCATTCCTCTCATCTTCATTGGATCGTAAAAGTTATCGAGGGGAAGATGGTCAATTGAGGAATGTCTTTCATGACAATAGAAACAACAAAGGGTGGACGCAGGGGCGTGTGTATGTTAACGGCGTAATGAGAAGTCCGAATTCAGCTGGAACGTCCGGAAAGTTCAGCGTCGGAGAAGGGTTTCATCTTCTTGGGTTCACTTCACGGGAATACAATGCCGAAAAGGAATATACCGATTATGCTGCACGGCTGAATTCATTTGCCCGGGACCACAACTATGTTTTTGGCGGACAGAGACTCGCGGAATATCTTGTTTTCACCAATCGTCTTGATTCAGCGGAGCGGACCGCGCTTCAGGATTATCTCAATGCCAAGTGGTGCGGAGGTGCGCTTCCTCCATACATTGTTTCATCTCTGACGGTGGCATCTGGTGCCGATGTTGCATTTGCGCCTGGGGTTTCGGTCAGGGTCGCGAATATTGCCGAAGGATCGGATCTGACCGTTGAAAGCGGTTCTCTCGAGCTTAACGCCCTCAACAATCCCGATGCCTATTTCCATGTCGATGCGGATGCTGTGGCGACGCTTTCGTTGGAGGCGCATAACGGCACGAATTTCGTCAGTCGCTGGGAGGATGCGCTTTCCAACGGCGTTTATGCGACGGCATCGATGAATAAGTTTGGACAGTGGCTGCCAGATCCGGAGAACCGTAGGCCGTTCGTTTCCGAGGAGAGACTCAACAATCGCTCTGTAATCGATTTCGGTCCATTGCAGGTTGCCTCCCATACGAATGAGTTGGGATATGGTGTCGGGTATGGAGCGAGCATGGTGTGGAGTTCCCGCATTCCGAGTGGGGTATGTGAATCGTTCTCCGTCGTGCGAGACACGGATGACGTGAAAACCCTGTACAAGACCGGAAATGTCAAAGTGACGGAATTCGGCCAAGCCTATCTGTGTGATCCCACGTCCAGACATGGCTTTCGAGGTAAGCTTAAAGAAAATGATTGGCCGGTTGTTGTTCATGATCATAGCTACAATAATGAAATCAAAGACGGTCTGATCTATGTAGACGGGGATGAAAAATGGTGGGAATCATCCGTTGGGGCAGGATTCCATCTTGTTCAGTTCAGGCTGTCAGGATCAGGTGAGCGTTTTATTCGTCCATCGCATTTTGCGTATTCCTACACGAAAACCAATGACCGATATGTATTGGGCGGCACTAAGATAGCGGAATATCTCGTTTTTGACCATCGGTTGGACGATGCGGTGCGTACGGATATCTATGCCGCCTTGCGCACAAAATGGTTTGCGGAAGCGCGTACGGTCCAGAAGTTTGGCAACCTGACACTGGCGGAAGGGGTTGAAATGTCGCTTCCGTGGAAGGATGTCTCCGTCACCAATTGCCTGACGATTGGCGGCGCTTTGAAGGCAGAGTCTGTTTCAGCCGCATCGCTTCGACTGACTGCAACTGGTGCAAATGTGACGGGAGACCTTACGGTGAGCGATGGCGCAACGGTTACGGTTGATCTGCTTGCTGACGGAACCTTTGCGTCGTTGGCGGC
The DNA here is from genome assembly GCA_017521065.1 of Kiritimatiellia bacterium. GTDB lineage: Bacteria > Verrucomicrobiota > Kiritimatiellia > RFP12 > UBA1067 > UBA1731. The sequence goes on from JAFXEA010000453.1 coordinate 2,657, forward strand.
TGAACGTCTGTCGCTTGCAGGTGGCGGTCGCATCGTCTTCTCCAATGCGGCAGACGGAAAGCCTGTGTTCGGGGAAGTGCCGGTTCTGACGGGCGATGTGTTCTGCGGTTCGACTGACGGCTGGACGTTGGACGTTTCGGCATTCAGAACCGTCTCCATTTCTCTGAAAATGAAGGATGATGGGCTTTATGCCGCTGTTTCGCCGAAGGGAACCGTCTTTCTTGTCCGCTAATGCTTTTTAAAGAGTTCAAAGGAAAACAAATGAAAAGAATGATGATAGTCGTAATCGGCGCTCTTGCAGCAGGCACGGCGTTTTCAGACGGCAAGCCGGTTGCTTTGATGGGCTTTGGCACAGATGTCAAGGCCATGAAAGCCGAGGTTACGGATCAAAGCCGGTATGAATCGGAGCTTCTCATCGACAAATGGGTGGAGCCGACAGATTACGGCAAGTATTCGGTTCTGTATTTTGGCGAGAAGCTGCGTGGCGAAGCTCACGGCAAGAACTGGCGCGGCAGTGAAGAGCAGGCTGCGGTCAGGAAGTTTCTCGCCGGAGGAGGCACGGTGATCGTCGCCGGGCAGAGCGCGATGAATGAGCTTTTCGGCAAGCCCAGCCGCAAGAATCCGCATCCGCTGCGCGACAAGGTGATCTACATCCCGCAGTCATACGGACGGATGCTGGCGAACTTCGCAAAGGCGAAGAAGCCGCTTTCCTTCCCGGATGACGCCGGAAACGACATCCTTACGCCGGAAGGACGTGAGGCGAAGGCTCTTCAGGACAGATTCATCGCGGCTTTCGCGTCTGCGAAAGGCATCGCCAAGATGCCCGAGGGCGAAAAGTGGGAGAATGTGCCGCTTGGCGCACCAGGCAATCTCAAGTTGCCGAAAGCCTTCAAGAACCGTCCGAAACTCGGAAAGGCAAAAGTCCTCGGCGATGGAATCGTGCTTCTCGACGGGACGGCAAAGGCTGTCATCGTCGTGCCTCCGGAAGAGGCGGAGAGCATGAAGCTCGCCGAGGAGCTCAAGTGGCATCTAGAGCAGATGTCTGGTGTCAAGTTCGACATAGCCGCCCGTGAACCTGCGAAGGGGGCTGCGGTAATATACCGCACTCTTGCCTGTCCGAAGGGCTTTCCGCGAGGGGAAAGCGCCTATTTCAAGATCTGGCGCGAGGGGGACCATTTGATTCTTGCTGGCGAGAACACCGGCAAAAGCCGTGCGACCACCTATGTTCTTGAAGCCCTTGGCTGCCGTTACATCTGGCCCGGCGCCAGCGGACAGGTCATTCCGAAAAAGACTAAG
>JAFXEA010000454.1 GCA_017521065.1 Kiritimatiellia bacterium
CGGCATGGGCGCTGGACAATACCCCGGCCTATATGGTGGTGGACATCTCCGCCGCCGCGAAGCCCAATACCCAGACCTACTATCCTTCGGTCGACCATCTTCCCGGCGGACTTCTCGGAAACGACAACTACCGCACCACGAAGATCGTCATGCGCAAGATCATGGCGAAGGATGTGGAGTGGACGATGGGATCGACAACGCTTGAGACGCAGCGTAATTCGGATGGACGGGAAAACACACATCAGGTGACACTCACCAACAACTACTATATCGGAGTTTTCCCCGTAACCCAGGCCCAATGGGACTTGATTCAACCCAATCGTCTCGCTCCTTCCATGTTTGAAAATCCGGCTTTTCGCGCTATGCGTCCGGTGGAGATGGTGTGCTACAACGAAATCAGAATGTCAAACAACAGCACGAGCAGTGCAGACGGGGCTGCAGAGTGGCCTGCCGCTCCATACGGGAAGTCTGTTCTGGGCCTTTTGCGTACAAAGACCGGGATCGATTTCGATTTGCCGAGCGACGCGCAATGGGAGTTTGCGGCGAGAGCCGGGAATGGCGACACCAAATGGGGGGATGGTTCTGGGATATTGAATATGAACAAGGATGCCAACCTTGACAAGCTTGGACGCTATCAGCAAAACGGCGGCAAGGAGAATGGAACCGTTTCGCCCAATGCTGATTGTACTGCTGATAATGCTACTGCCATAGTCGGTACATACAAACCGAATGATTGGGGCTTGTACGATATGCACGGCAATGTGTGGGAACTGTGCCTGGATTGGTATGAGATGGATATAACAACCAGGAACGGTGCAGTTGTCAATGTGAAGGGCTCAACGGATGGTCGCGTGATTCGTGGCGGGGCGTGGAACTGGGATGCTCCGTACGCCCGTCCCGCATATCGCAGAAATGTAACATCAGATAAGAGGGATGTCAATGTCGGTTTCCGTCTTGTCTGCACGGCGGGGTTGGAATGAAGAGCCGTGATTTTCCGAGGGGTGGCTATTGCGGGTGGACTGCCTTCGCAACGGACTGTCGCTCGATATGGAAAATACGGCAATTAAAAGAATATGAAAGGTTTTGAAGGATGAATCTGGACAGAAGAGGTTTCCTGTCGGGGATGATCGGTTTCGGGGCTGTAGCCCTATCCCCAAGAACGGGTGCAGGAAAGGAATCGCCATGCGGCGGAGGGCTGAAGCGTCTCGGGCCGATAATAACCGATTGGGAATACCGGCGCAACTCCGCTCTTTCGGGCAGGTGTGCGGCGATGTACATCGATGACGTGATCTGGCTTTTCCGCGATCTTGCCCGGCAGAGGCCGAAGTCCATGTTCGAGCATCCGTTCCTTGCCACGCTCAAGTCGGCGCATGACAGTTACGGCCTGAAAGTGCAGCTCAACTGCTTCTACCGCACGGACGTGTTCTACGGCATGGACGAGTTCTCGCTCGCGGAAATGCCCGCCGCCTACAAAGGTGAATGGCAGGCCTCCAAGGATTGGCTCCGACTGGGCTTCCATGCGTATCAGGAGTTTCCAGACTATCCGTTCATCAATGCGAGCTACGACGATGTGGCGAAAGTGTTCGACCGCATATGCGGCGAGGTACGGCGCTTCGCCGGAGACGGAGTGTTCGCTTTTGCGCTTGTGGGGCATTGGCTGCCCGTGAGCAAGGCCGGATGCCGTGCGCTGAAGGATCGAGGAGTGAAACTCATCGCCAGCACAGACGGCACCCGCTACGAATACGGCGGAGACCGGAGCATCCTTCCGTACGGACACGCCATGCGCGTTGAAAGCAACCGTACGCCCGAGTGCGCCCTCTATCGCAGAGAGGCGTATCAAAGTGCGCTCCTTTCGTCCGCATGCAGCTACAACCATGTCACCGGAGAGCAGAATTCGAAAATGGCGGGCAGGTTCGACTATCTGCACGATAGGGATCTTGGTGTCGGCTTCAAACGTTTCCGGAGCGGTCCGATGATCAATCTTTGTCCATTGGACAAGATTCCGGAAGAGATGGCGAAAGCGGCGGATTGCGAGCTCCTGGCGTTTGCCGATCACGAACAGTACTTCTACCGCGATTACTTTGCCTATCAGCCAGATCACGCCGAGAGGATACTGCTTACGGCGAAGATTGCGCACAATCAGGGCCGTCGCTATATCTTCATAGAGGATCTGGTCGCCTAAACTGCGAAAGGGGATTGTCTGACGATGAAGTCCATGTTGGCGTTCGCGATGCTGGCGGCGGCGGTTTTTCCGTCCTTCGCCGCAATCACTCCGGAAGCGTTCAGGGCTCCGCCGCGGAAATTCGCTCCGCACGTATGGTGGCACTGGATGAACGGCAACATCTCCAAGGAAGGGATTACCGGCGATCTCGAGGCGATGGCGGACGTAGGCGTTGCCGCCGCGACGTTTTTCGACGCCAGCTGCGGCATAGCGCCTGGGCCTGTGAAGTTCGACACTCCGGAGTTCTACGACGCCGTGCGGCACGCCGCGAAGGAGGCGAAGCGTTTGGGGCTTGAACTGGGGATGGCCAACTGCAGCGGGTGGGCGAACTCCGGCGGCAAGTGGATTTCGCCGCGCGATTCCATGAAGCTGGTCACGGTGTCGGAGACGGAGGTGTCCGGACCATCGCACTTCTCCGGCAGGCTTCCGCGCACTTCGAAGGACCACGGCTTCTATGGTGATATCGCGGTTATGGCGGTGAGAGACCGTTCTTCCCGCGTGGATGCGAAGGTGTCGGTGTCCTCCAATGCGGCGGTTGCCGTATCGGGCGGCATGGCTACTGCTGCAGGGTTTACATGGAAGCTCGACTTCAAATGGACGTGGGGTGCGGAGGGAAAGGCACTCGTAGAGGTTTCCGACGACGGCCAGACGTTCCGTCGGTTCGAAGAGTTTCCGTTCACGATATCCTTCTTCAACACCGCGATATGGGGTGAGCGGCGGCACACGTTCAGGCGTCCGGCGACGTTCAAGGCGATGCGCTTCACGATCACCGAAATGCAATGGCCGGTCTCGCTGTCCTCTTTCAGGCTCGAAACGGAGCAGCGGATCGAGGATGTGGAGGGCAAAATCTACCACTACAAGAAACCGATATCCGAAACTGTGATCGAAGAGCAGAACGGGACGTATCTCGGCAAGGGCGACAGCGTGGACCTTACCGGAAAGATGGCGGCGGACGGACGCATAGTGTGGAACGTGCCGCCCGGAAAATGGAAACTGCTCCGTATCGGATACTGCTCCAACGGAAGGCTTGTCAGCAAATCCGGTACGGATGCCGGACGCGGACTGGAGGTGGACAAGCTCGACGCAAAGGCTGTCGAGAGGCATTTCGAAGCATATGTGGGGAAGACGAAACGCCTTCTCGGGTCGGATGCCGACGTTCTGAAGATGATGCTCAACGACAGCTTTGAGGCCAATGCGCAAAACTGGACGCATGGTTTCGAAAAAGTGTTCGAGAGTTTCGCCGGATATTCGATGCGTGGATTTCTGCCTGCCCTCACAGGGCGCATTGTGGAGTCGGTCGAGGCTACCGAAAGATTCCTCTCGGATTACCGCAAGGCTCTCTCCCGCGCGTTCGTCGAGAATTATGCGCGCACTCTGCACCGGAAGGCCCGCGAACATGGCATGGAATTCTATCTGGAACCGTACGGCAACGGACCGTTCGAGGAGCGTGAATACGCGAGATACTGCGACGTTCCAATGTGCGAGTTTTGGGCTAGTGCGCGGACGGACGTATTCAACCTCAAGACGGGTCCCGTTCTCGGAAACGCAGAATCGGTTGTTGCCGAGGCTGATAGGTGGGGGCATTCGATAGTCGCGGCGGAGGCGTTCACGGCCGGCAGCGGCGGAAGATGGATGGTTACACCTTATTCCATCAAGTGCCAGTGTGATCGAGCGTACAGTCTCGGGGTCAACCGCATAGTGTTCCACAGGTTTACCCATCAGCCGTGGAAGGAACTCCGCTATCCGGGCATGACCATGGGACCGTGGGGGATGCATTTTGACAGGACTCAGACGTGGTGGAAGGAGGCGAAGGAGTTCATCCGTTACCAGACGCGCTGCCAATACATGCTTCAGCAAGGGTGGAAGGTGGATGGCGACGCGTGCCACCGGCGCGACGTAGATGCCGACTGGCATTTTGTCGTGTCCACGAACCATTCGGCCGTCACATTGGAACGATCGTTCGAGTATGACGGCAGGGTGCCCGAACTATGGTTTCCGGAAACCGGCGAGACCGTCCGTGCGACGGACTGGAAAATCAAGGATGGACGTGCTGTGGTCAAGATACGCCTCCCTACCGCCGGAAGCGTGTTTGTGGTGTTCCGTTCCATGTTGCCAACTGTTCCGCAGGAAAGGATACTGAAGGAGAAGACGCGCGTGAGAGTTGAAGGACCGTGGAATGTGAGGTTCGAATGTTTAGCTGGCGGAGAGCCCGCGCCTATGGAATTCTATGAGCTTTCGGACTGGTCCCGCTCGTCTGACCGCGCACTCAGGCATTTCTCCGGTTCGGCGCACTATTCCAAGACGGTTCCCGCGCCTAAACTGAAGTGCGGCGAGCGATTGCTGCTCGATCTCGGAAGCGTGCGCGATTTTGCTACGGTCACCGTGAACGGTATGGAGTTTGCACCGATGTGGAAGCCGCCGTTCCGCGTGGACATAACCGATGCCTTGAACGGCGGGCCGGAGGTGGATATTGCCGTCAAAGTCACAAACCGCTGGCCCAACAGGCTCATCGGCGACGACGCCCTGCCTGAAGATAAACGCGGCACGTGGACGAGCTGGAGACACTGGAAGAGTTCAGAGAAGCCTTTGCGGTCTGGATTGCTTGGCCCGGTGTCGCTTGTTACGGCGGAATGATTTCGCTAGAAATTTAAGGGTTACCCTTCAAAATGCAACGCGCAAGCTGCGCGTTGTACGGGTGGGGCGGATTGTGCGGCTCGC
>JAFXEA010000455.1 GCA_017521065.1 Kiritimatiellia bacterium
AGTGGCTCCAGGAGTCGAGCGGGTCGATAGCCGGATAGCGTCGTGCATCCGAACGGGCGCGGGAGAGACCATGAAACCCTCCGACCACCTTGAGCGTCGCCTGGGTCACTGGTTCGTCGAAGTTGCCGCCGGCGGGAGATACGGTTCCTCCGATCGTGACGGATCCGGTTGAGCCGTCTTTGAGCTTGACGCGTCCGGCGCGTTCGTAGAACGCTGCGATTCGAGATTCAAGATAGGCCGGGAACGCCTCTTCGCCGGGAATCTCCTCAAGCCGTCCGGAGAGTTCGCGCATCCTTGCGCCCAACGCGATGTGGAGTCCGCAAGGACGAGCACGTTGAGCCCCATCTGGCGGAAATATTCGGCGAGGGTCACCGCCGTGTACACAGATGCCTCGCGTGATGCGACCGGCATGGACGATGTGTTGCAGATGATGATCGTACGCTTCATCAGCGACTGGCCGGTCTTCGGATCGATGATCTCAGGGAACTCCTTCAGCGTCTCCACAACCTCGCCCGCGCGTTCGCCGCATGCGGCGGAGATCACGACGTCCACCTTTGCGTAGCGGGCGGTGGTCTGCTGGAGAACCGTCTTTCCGGCGCCGAAAGGACCGGGGATGCAGTACGTGCCGCCGACAGCGACAGGTAAGAACGTGTCGATGGTTCGGACGCTCGTCTCAAGCGTCTCTGTCGGGGCGAGACGCTCCGCACAGCACTTGATAGGCACTTTGACCGGCCAGCGCTGCATCATCTGCACGGTGACATCATTTCCGTCCGCATCGGTCAGCACGGCGATATCCTCTGTGACCGTGTAGTCGCCGGCAGGGGCGAGAGACTTGACTGTGTACACGCCGCGCATCGCGAAGGGGACCATGATCTTGTGCCCCGGCATGGTCTTTCCGTCGAAGATCCCCTCAGTGGCCCAGCCAAGCTCTTCGCCTGCCGTCACACGGCTTCCCGGTTCGGCAGTCGGATGCCAGTCCCATTTGACGTCGCGAGGGAGACCCGGCATGTACATTCCGCGCTGAAGGAAGAATCCAGCATCCTTCGATATCTTGCCTGCCGCTTCGGCGAGATCCTCGAGCGGGTTCTGGAGTCCGTCGTAGACCTGCGCAAGCATGCCCGGACCCAGTTCCGCCGCGAGCAGTTCTCCGGTGAACTCCACCTCGCCGTCCACCATGAGGTCGGTCGTAGAGTCGAACACCTGCATGTCGCATCGCGTTCCGCGTACGCGGACGATCTCCGCCATCAGTTTCTTGTCGCCGAGGACGGCGTAGCCGACTTCGTTCTGCGCGACAGCCCCGGTGAAGGCCACCGTGATCATGTTACCGTTTACTGCGACGATTTTTCCTGTTGCTGTTGCCATGATGTTTTAGTGATGAGAGATGGATGATAGGTGGTGTGGGAGGAGATTATGTTTCGGCGGTTGCGGTAAGCCTGTCGAATACCGCATCTCCCGCGTCTTTTTCGGTTCTGTTCCGTTTTAGGACGATCTTGAGACGGATTGCGTACGTTTCGAGCGCACCTTTGGAAAGAGGAGCTGAGACGGGTGTCAATTCTGCGGCGGCATCCCACCATACGCGGTCCATGAGAGATTCGCGCTTGAGCGGATTTTTCTCCTGGAATGCAACCGTTATGCGGTTCTGCCAGTAAAGGTCGCATCCGGATGTAGGGCGGCGGTGCTTTTCGCCGCCTCGCGCCACCGCCATCGCGTTGCGCAACTGCGTTTCAAGTTCCCGCCAGCGAAGGGAACCCGTCCCTGCCACTGCGTCCGGAACATCGAATCCTTCTGGCATCAATGCGAGGAAATCATTCCAGCTGTATGGAGCCGGGCCATCGAACGAGAGCGGCTGGAGAGATGAAACTATGTAGTCTATGGGCAGCATGGTTGCAGTCAGTTGGTGCAGTCCTTCATGAGCGCCGCCAGATCGGGACGCAGCCTCTTCGCGAGTTCAGCGGCAACGGTCGCACCAGTGAAGTCGTGTTCCACGCGACCTCCATCAAGCTTGACAGTAAAGCCGGAGCCTGTGACTTCGTCCATGACGACAGTGAAATTGGCTTTCGCCGCCAGCTGGGACTTGAGCGCCTCTGCGACCTTCGTGCCCGCATGGATCTCGCCGGACGTCACGATGTCGCGAACCGCTTCGCCCGCAATCGCGGCGGCAGTTGCTGGATCGGAAAGGGCGGCATCGACATTTGCTGTGAGAATCTTTTCGAGCAGAGCGGATACGGCGCCTTCGACCGATATCACCGCATCGCGAGCGGCCTGGCGAAGTGTCTCTTTAGCACGTTCTGCGGAAGCTTCAGCTTCGGCTTTCGCCGCCGCTGCGGATTTTGCCGCTTCGTCATTTGCAGCTTTCACGATGGCTGCGGCCTGCTCTTTTGCGGCCGATATGATCCTCTCCGCCTCGGCGGTGGCCTTTTCGACTCCGTCGCGGTTGATTTTCTCTATCAGACTTTGAAGTTCTTCAGCCATTCTTTTGCTCCGTACTTGTTGAAAAAAAAACTTTCGCCAATTATACATTTTCCGGCACATCCAAACAAGCGAAAAAAGTCGTTTGCAAAGTTAACGCTTCAATGGCTTACGTTTACTTTCGCATACGACAACTGTTGAAAAATGTCAGTCTCGAATTGGCTTTGGAATCACAGGAACATTTTTGATATAATTAAAAGACTTTTTTTTTTGAGCACAATCACAATAACCAAAGAGAGGCAACATGGCTATCAATAGACGCGAATTCATTTCGACTGCCGCAAGCGCACTTGCGCTCAGCGGATGTTCCACAGCGGCATCCCTCGCCAAGAACCCGGAGCCGAAGTTCATCTGGTCGTATCTTGCGCATTTCGGGGTCAACTCATGGAAGGATGTTCCGCTTGAAACTCAGGATCCGTCCATGCCCGAAAAGTGGCTCACGCGCTGCTGCGCGAACCATGTCCGCTTCGACGAGCCGTCCTGGAAGCGCCTTTCCTCCGCTCTCGCAAAGGCGGGCTGCAACCAGATCATCGTCGACCTTGCCGAGATCGTCGAGTATCCCAGCCATCCCGAGCTTGCAGTGAAGGGGTCCTGGAGCGTCGAGAAGCTCCGCAAGGAAATCGCCCGTCTGCGCGGAATGGGATTTGAGGTGATTCCGAAGCTCAACTTCTCCGCCTGCCACGACACATGGCTCAAGGACTACCATCGCATGGTGTCCACGAAGAAGTACTATCAGGTGTGTGAAGATCTCATCAAGGACGTCGCAGAGATGTTCGACTATCCGCGCTACTTCCACCTCGGATACGATGAGGAGACCGCCAACCACCAGAGCAGGCATCTTTTCGCCGTCTGCCGTCAGGGCGACCTGTGGTGGCATGACTTCCTTTGGTTCGCCAAGGTCACCGAGAAGACGGGATGCCGTCCCTGGATCTGGAGCGACTACATCTGGAACCACAAGGATGAGTTCCTCAATCGCATGCCCAAGAGCGTCCTGCAGTCCAACTGGTACTATGGTGCCTCCTTCGAACCTGCGAAGATGGGTGCGCGCGGCAAGTACGTCGAGGCGTACGACTGGCTTGACAAGGCCGGTTTCGAGCAGGTGCCGACGGGTTCCAACTGGAGTTGCGACACGAACTTCTCCGGCACGATCAAGTATTGCGATGCGAACTGCAGCAAGGATCTCATCAAGGGCTACATGATGGCTCCGTGGACGCGTACGTTCGCGATCCATGAAGAGAAGTCCATGCAGGCTATCGACCAGCTTGCCACCGCAGTGAAGGCGAGGGCGTAAGATGAACCGTCGCTCGTTCCTGAAAAGCTTCGCCGCGTCCGCCGCGTTCGCTTCTGGCGGATGCAGGAATTTCTTCATCGGAAAGCCGGCCAAGGTCGTGCCGCCCGGACAGAAGGTCCGTCTCGGAATCATCGGTTCCGGCGGAAAGGGTATGTACGACTGGACGCATCTCTATGCGGCCGGAGCGGAGATTGTGGCGTTCTGCGATGTCGATTCCTCTATGATCGATTCTTCGCTCGCAAAGTTTCAGGAACTGGGCGGCAATACGTCCAAGGTGCGTCGGTATTCCGACTGGCGCAAGATGCTTGAATGTGAAGAGCGCAACATCGATGCCGTCACGGTCTCAACGCCTGACCATATGCATGCGGCGATTGCCGTGACGGCTATGAAGCTCGGTCTTCACTGCTACGTGCAGAAGCCGCTTGTTCGCACCCTGTGGGAGAATAAGATATTCGGCGAGGTCGCGCGAGAGACCGGCGTAATCACCCAGATGGGCAACCAAGGCTCTTCCGGCAGCGGACACCGCCGCAACGTCGAACTGCTTCAGCAGGGCGTGATTGGCGACATCACGGAGATTCACGTCTGGACGGACCGTCCCATCTGGCCTCAGGGCGATGCGGCGAAATCGTTCACGAAGCTCCCCGCCTGCAGGCCGCCTGCGAATCTCGACTGGGATTCATGGGTCGGGTGCGCCGAGATGCGTCCGTACATTGGAGACCGTCCCGATTCGTATGTGTTCCCGTTCTCAAACAAGTATGCGGAGAACATCAAGGGTGTGTACCACCGCTTCAACTGGCGGGCATTTTATGATTTCGGAACAGGTGCCTTCGGTGACATGGCTTGCCATACGATGAACCTTCCTTTCCGTGGCGCGGAGCTTGGCATGCCGACCAAGGCCGAATGCAAGATGGCAATCGAGCCGAATGATGTCGCGTATCCGGCACGATCCATAGTGGAGGTTACATACGCTTCCCGCAAGAGCCGTATCCGCAAGGGACACACCCTTCCTGAGACCAAGGTCATCTGGTATGATGGCGATCATCAGCCGTCGGCGGACATCATGCCGCAGGTGGTGGCTACGCTCCGTTCCGTACCGCGCACCGGATGCTTCCTTATAGGTACGAAGGGCGTCATGTGTTCCCTCAGCGACTACGGGCAGACAGCTCTTATCGCGCTCAACGGCGAAGCAAAGGTGCGCAGCACCACCAAGCATCCCGCCTGCACTGCGCTTGGGTCGTATCTTCCGCGCCGCAAGGAGAAGGGCGAGATCGGAATATACGGGGAGTTTCTCGATGCGATCAAGGGCGAAACGCCCATGATTGAAGAAACGCACTCCCGCTGCTATGCCGACATCGAACACTCCATCCCGATGATGGAGGGTATGCTTGTCGGCTGCATTGCGCAGCGTGTTCCCGGTGTCCTTGATTGGGACAGTGCGAACCAGGTGTTCATCGGCAACCGCGAGGCGAATTCGTACGTGAAGCCATATATCCGTTCCGGATGGGACTTTGCTTGATGCGTTTCTGTCGGATGGAGCGAGCGCGACAGCGCACCAATGAAAGTGTGGTTTTGGTTCATTGCAGGGCTATGTCTGGCGCATGTGTAAAATTTGATAAAGAGGCAAGGCACGGCCTTTTCGGCTTGCTAGCGGTATTGGTTGCCTTCACCGTTTACGGTGGAGGCAAGCCTGTATCGTTGAAGTGTGAATACCGCACGGATCCCATCGGTCTTGAAACTGTCCATCCGCGACTTTCATGGCAGTCTGGTGAAGGGCAGGTCGCATGGAGGATTCGGGCTGCATCCACGGAAGGCCGTCTTTTGTCTGGCGATGCGGATGTTTGGGATTCTGGTAAGATTTGCGGACGTGAAACATATGGCGTAGCCTATTCCGGCAAGGCAGCCAAGCCATCGCAACGCGTCTTTTGGCAGGTAAAGACCTGGACTTCCGAAAGGGAGAGCGATTGGAGCTGTCCTGCAAAATGGCAGTGGGGAATGCTCAGGAAGAGTTGGGACGCCAAATGGATCTCCTCCGGAAGCATGGTTCCAACCCCTTGCTTCGAGAAGCGTTTCACGGCTAAGGCCAAGCCTGTGAAGGCTGATCTGCATATCACCGGTCTGGGCTACTATGAGGCTTCCATGAACGGGCGGCGCATCGGCATCAAGCTGCTCGATCCATCCCCGACGGACTACTGCAAGACGGTTCTGTATTCTACGTATCAGGTCGAGGACCAGATCAAGGAGGGTGAAAATACTCTTTCCGTTCTTGTCGGACATGGACTTTACTGTGTGCGGGCGCTGTCGCACTGGTGGTTTGAGAAGGCACCTTGGAAAGCTCCTCCTTGCATGATTGCACGCCTTGAACTCACCTATGCGGACGGTACGATGGAAACCGTTATCTCCGACGGTACATGGCGGCAGATGCCGAGTCCGATTGGATATGACGACTTCCGTGAAGGTGAGGTTATCGGAGTTTGTGATGCCTCGCTCCCCGATTATCGTGCACGGGTCATACCTGCCGTAGAGGTGAAAGGTCCGTCAGGCCTTCTCGTCGCCGAGTCGCACCATGCGGCTGAAGCCGTTGAGGAGTTTCAGCCTGTTTCAATCCATTCATTTACGGGCAATGTGCAGGTTGTCGCATTTCCGAAAAACATCTCAGGTTGGGTGCGTCTTGCGATACGAGGTGCGCAGAAAGGGGATGTGGTTTCTGTGCGCTACGATGAGCGTGTCAACAAGGATTTATCCCCGGTGGCGCCTTCTCCTGGAAACTTGAAGGATCTCCGCAAGCTTGCAGAAGGGCCGGACCGTCGCAGAATCGACTGCTATTTCGAAGGCTCCGCCTCCACAAACATCTGTACCGTCGATACCGGCTTCCAGACCGACCGCATAGTCTGTTCCGGTTCTGAGGTTGAGATGTACGAGCCTAAGTTCACCTACAACGGTTTTCAGTACGTGGTGATACGCGGGTTGCGCACCAAAATGCGCAAAGATGACATTGTTGCGAAATTCATCCATACTGCATTCCCGCGTCAAGCGTCATTCGAATGTTCCGATCCAGTGTTCAACAGTCTGATGGACATGGCGGATATTGCGTTCAGGTCCAACTATACGGACGGATTCCCTACGGATTGTCCGCATCGCGAAAAGAACGGATGGATGGGAGATGCGTCCTTTGCATGTGAACTCGCCCAGTATTGCTACGGGAACACAAGTGGATATGAAAAATGGCTGCGGGATATCTGTGATGCTCAGAACGAAAAGGGCGATCTTCCCGGGATTGTTCCGACCGCAGGTTGGGGATTCAAGTGGGGAAATGGTCCTGCATGGGATTCGGCATTGCCGGTGATCGCATGGAATCTCTACATATATCGTGGGGATCGACGTATTTTCGACGAGATATATCCTACGCTTGTGCGCTATCTGACCTACACTGCGACAAAAGCGACGGATGGCCTTGTCAAGCATGGTCTTGGAGATTGGGTGCCGGCTGACTCAAAGGCAATGCCTTCAACCCTTTTCACTTCGTCCTGCTATTATATGCAGGCGCAGGAGATCGCCGCGAAGATAGCCCGGCTCAAGGGATTCAAGGATGATGCAAAACGTTTCGCCGCCGGCGCAGCGGCAACGAAGGCGTCCATAAATGCCAAACTGATGAAATCGCCCGGCGTGTATGACAATGGCGGGCAGACCGCGCAGGGTATGGCGTTGTCGTACGGGGTCGTACCCGAAGAGCATCTTGCCGCCGCAAGGGCGCGGCTTGTTGCTGCTTTCGAAAATGCGGGCGGCAAAACCCAGATGGGGGTGCTTGGAATGAAGCACTCGCTTCGCGCTTTAAGCGATGCTGGCAGAAGTGATGTTGCATATGCCATGCTTGTCCATCCGGGCGAGCCTTCTCCTGCTGCCTGGTTGCGCAAGGGCGGCACGGCTCTATGGGAGGACTGGGAGGATGGCGCTTCCCGCAATCACATCATGTTCGGAGACTTTGCCTGCTGGGCGTATCAGCGTCTTGCGGGGATTCGTCTGCCGGATGGAGGTTCGGCGGCTACGCCCGATCCAGCAGTCTGTGCATTCCAGAAGTTCATAGTGGCACCTGAATTCATTCCGCAGCTTAGCTATGTGTCGGCAAGTGTCATGAGCATGTACGGACGGATTTCCGTGGGTTGGAGAAGAGATGGGGAAAAGATCACAGTGAACGTTACGGTGCCGCCGAACGCGACTGCCGTGTTGCGTCTGCCGGGTTCTCCCGACAGAACGCTTTCTGCGGGTGAACATTCATCGACGGTAATCCTTCAAAAGTGAGATAGGCTCGATGTTTGGCTACCCAAACGTATGTGCGATTTGCGGTTGGGGCGGAAAAGTGATATACTATGCAACGTTTTTCAAAAAACAAAGGAGTTAGACTGAAATGAAGATCAACTTTGGCGGCGTTACCGAAAACATCGTGACGCGCAAGGAGTTTCCGCTCAAGAAGGCCCAGAAGGTTCTCAAGGGCAAGACAATCGCCGTTCTTGGCTACGGCATTCAGGGGCCTGCGCAGGCGCTCAACATGCGGGACAACGGCATCAATGTGATCGTCGGTCAGCGTAAGAGCAAGGGTGCGAACTCCAGCTGGGGTCGTGCGCTCAAGGATGGCTGGGTGCCTGGCAAGACGCTCTTCTCCATTGAAGAGGCTGCCGAGAAGGGTGACATCGTGAGGCTTCTCACGTCCGACGGTTCCGTTGGCGAGGTGTGGAAGAAGATCGAGAAGTACATGACCCCTGGCAAGACGCTTTACCTCTCGCACGGTTTCGCCTATGAGTACCGCAAGATCACAGGCGTCAATCCTTCCAAGGATGTGGACGTGATCATGGTTGCGCCCAAGGGATCGGGCACGAATGTTCGCCGCAACTTCCTCAACGGCGCCGGCATCAACTCCTCCTATGCCATCGCGCAGGACGCAACGGGCAAGGCTGAAGAGGTTACGCTCGCCATCGGCATCGCTGTCGACTCCGGCTATCTCTTCCCGACCACGTTCCATAATGAAGTTACGTCCGACCTCGTCGGTGAACGCGGCATTCTCATGGGCGCTCTCTGCGGCGTGATGGAGGCGCAGTACTACTGCCTCCGTGCGAACGGCCACAGCCCGTCCGAGGCGTTCAACGAAACGTGCGAAGAGCTCACGCAGTCCCTTGCCCGCCTCGTTGAAGAGAAAGGTATGGACTGTATGTACTCCAACTGCTCGCAGTCCGCGCAGCACTGCGCTCTCAAGTGGCGTCCGTTCTTCCGCAAGGCCACGGAGCCCGTGTTCAAGAAGCTCTACGCTTCTACGAAGACGATGAAGGAGGCCCGCGAAGTCATCCGCGACACCGGTCGCGCCGATTACAAGGAATTCATGGCCAAGAAGCTTCAGGACATGCACGACAGCGAAATGTGGAAGGCCGGAGAGGCCGTCCGTTCGCTCCGTCCGCACGAGAAGGCCAAGGCAAATGCCGCAACCGCTGCTGGCGTGAAGGGCCGCAAGGTCACAAAGTAATCCGCTCTGCGGATAGATGAAAGCAAAAGGCCTCTTCCTGTGAAGAGGCCTTTTGCTTTGCCTTTTCTCGGTGAGAGCGCGGATTTTGCTGTCGCGGATTTTGCTTGAAAAAAAAATGATTTTGGTATATTTGCGACATTGGTTCTAACGATGAAAGGCAAAGGAGAGCGCTATGCGTAAAACCATTGTATTTGCAGCGGCATCTGTGGTCGCGATTATTGCAACAGCGGAGGTTGTCTATACTTATGAAAATGATAGCAAGACATATGTCGCTACCGTGAAAACGGCGGAAACGTCGATTTCAGACGAGGCCATTGCCGTTCTGGACAGAAACGAGATAACCAATTTTGTCATACGTGGCGACAAACCCCTTGTTGTCGACAAGGGAAGCTCCTTTCCCGGGGACGTACGCCTTGAGAACAGCATTCGGCTTGCTGCAGACAATGCGTTGGGCATTGCGCCTGGGGTGA
>JAFXEA010000456.1 GCA_017521065.1 Kiritimatiellia bacterium
CACCGTAATCTTATGTCTGTACTTCACCTTCCACGATTCAAGCATATTGCACTCTTCGACCAGCTCCGGATCTGTCAGCGATTTCAGGCGGGCTACCAGTGCTGCATGCCGTCTCACTCCATCTCCTACCGGTTTGACCACCTCAAGATACACCGCCCTCGCCCTCAGCAGCTCCACCTCATCCGCCTCACACAGCGCCTTCCTCTTGTCCCCCTCTTCACCGCTATGGATTTCATCCGCACTGTAATCTTTAATTTTGCCCTCCCCGCACATATCTCGCCTATTCCCGTCAGAACCGGTGATACGCTCCACATCATTCCCATCTGAGGCCTTTTCCTGCCGTTTGACGACGTCTCCCAGCACAGCAGACAGCGGTAGAGGGTCGGAGATGTCAAGAACCTGCCGCATACGCTTTGCCGCTGCCTTGTATGCCATCACTGTGGTGTATTTGAGATAAAGAGCCGGAATCTCCATCTGAAGCCAGCCCTTGATCCCGGGCCTGCGCCCCACGATAACGCCGTCCTCCGTGCGGCGCAGGGAATTGTCCACGTAGCACTCCAGATCCTCCATGAGGCTACCGAAGCGCAGCAAGGCCTCGTTCGACTCCTTCACCTTCACCCATGCATCAAGTATGGCCTCTTTCGTGGGACAGGGATTGAGCGTCGTACGCATGCGTATCCGGCGGCGCTCCTGCGCGAGCGCCTGCCGCCGGACCTTCTCCTGCGCGTAGTAATACGGACGGGCAATCTCATGCTTTGCGCGGTCTATGCGCCTGGTAAGCTCCTTGCGCAGAAACACGGCGCCTAGCCACACGGCCTCAAAAACAGCCACAAATGCGCCAGCCTGCAGGGATGGGCGGAATGAATTGAGCATCTTCCTGCCCTCTTCAAGGGAAATGCCGTTGTAGCGGCAGAACTTCGCCATGCCGTCGGTCATCTCGCAAAGGTCGCCGAATGCCTTTCTTCTGGCGATTGCGCGTCGACGGCTTGATTCTGCGCGTTTCCTCCGCTCGGCTTGGATCTCCCGCTCCACAGGCTCGTATTTCGCAATCCATGCCTTAAACCGACGCATCTCGGCATCTACCACGCTTCCGGTTCTATAGATGCTATCGCTTCCGGTTTTGGCATCACGTGCACTTCCATTACCGACTTCGTCAGCACCTCCAACGCCGGCATCACCCATGCGCCTTTTCGTCGATGGCTTGGCCGTAGGCGACATGGATGCCGCCTTGCCGCCAATTCCGCCACCTGGTTTCCTGTCTGCCATTCTCAACCTCCTGTCAAGGGATTGCAGGAGCATGGCTTACGGCCCACTGCCGCGAACCAACACCCCCAAACAGTCGGCAAGAATAGCACAACCCGATTTCAAAGTCAAGATTTAGGTGCGGACGAAATATAAAAATCAAAACAAAAATATGCAATGTCAGATTTCATTCCAAACAGTCGCCTGTCGCATCCTGATAAAAGATTTGATAAGCAGAGGAAGGTAGATTGCAAAAACCATTGATCAACCTAAATTCGGTAGCTAGGCATAGTGGTTAGGGGTAAAAATCCACCTCAATTCTATACATACCTCCTAACTCCATTACCGATGTATCGACATCAGCTTACATATGATAATACTTGACCGAATCTTGCGGGCGTACGTTGGTGAGGGTTCCCAGATAGTGACGCAGCCAGTGATCGGCCTTCGGATGTGCGGTTACGGCCTCTTCATTCAGCTCAATGCCAAGTCCTAAAGATAAGGTTTGACAGTGAGTTTGCATACTATGTTACGGCCTCTTCATTCAGCTCGATGCCAAGTCCTAGCTGGTCGGACGGGTACATCAAGCCGTCAACAAAGCGCACATCCTCGTCGATTACATCCTTGCGCCACGGCACATCGTCGAACAGCGTCTCGTGAATGCAGTAGCCAGACATGGAAACGTCAAGCGCAATCGTAATAACGGCATTCGCTACAGGACCGGACGGATTATGCGCACAGAACGGTATATGATGCGCATGCTCAAGATCGGCAATCGCACTCGCAAGTGCGTTCTCCTTCTATTCGAGCGTTCCCTCACCGATTCCGTGGATGCCTTCATCGGTCATCACCTTCACAAACACCCAGTTCGTGCGGAAACAATCAATGACAAAAGTTTTTACCTCAGTAATTTTCATTTCTACTCCTTTCAATTATGCCGATGGCCGACCGTTCAGTAATCACACATGGCGAATCATATACAGGAACATCCAGAAAGAGCAGGCCGTCCGCACACACTTTCATGCGGTTTTTCGGAAACGACAGAACCTCTCCGCTCAAAAGATCCACCCATACCGGCTCTTTAAGCGGCTCTCCCGGCCAGCGAAACACGACCGGACGCTTCTCCAAACTGTCGCCGGGACGCTGATACTTCTTTTCCCAGCCGTTGTCCTTCCCCTGCACCCATTCGGCGGCCGTCCAGAACACGAACAACGGCAAACCGCGCCGTTTGAATTCCCACAGCTGAAGCGTGCTTTCCGGCGAAGACACGCGCTTGGGGACGCGCGTAATTTCCGAATCAAACACACTCACCACATTGCGCACGGCGTTAAACGCTCGTTTGACGCCAATCACGTTTCGCGCCGAATCCGCCCGGAGAAGTCCGTAGTTCGCGATTCCGAACCCCGGATGGTAATAATCGCAAATGCAGAATACCGAAGACGGAATTTTACGCACATAATCCCCCAACATTCTGCGCATATCCCATTTCGCCTGGGAAATCTCGGACCACGCAATGTGATTGAGCGCCATGCCGTCTCCCGGCATTTCACTCGGCGCGCCGTTCTCCCCCTGCCAAAG
>JAFXEA010000457.1 GCA_017521065.1 Kiritimatiellia bacterium
TCTCCTATCTCCCACTACTTCCAGAAAGAAAATTTGCATAAACTCCGCCGAGACGTTCCAGAAAGAATCTCTCATGCAAAGTCCGCCAACATCCCTGACGATGCGCTCAGCAATCGGCAGCGCTTCTGCTGGTTTGGCACAATACACAAGCTGTTTGCACAAAGAGTCAAAATTGTCAGGAGCCGAAATGTATGATTGGGAAATCCTCTCCAGACTCAACCTCTTGAGATATTGGCTAAATCGCAAATAACCCTGTTCCAGAATGCGATGCGCCAGCTCGTTCCCAGTTTTTGCGAACAGCGCCAACAACTCGCACTCTTGTTCAAACAGCCAATTGCCCTTATTAAATGAGGCGAAGAAACTCTTTTCCACAATGTCGAGAAATGGCTCAGGGCTTGGATACTGCCCTATCAGATCATACAGGAAAAGCGCCCGTGTTCCCTCTATCTGCGTGTCATATCCGAGGTTGCGACCACACGCCCACATGACGAGCGGGCGGAATTTCCGCCGCGCGGATTCCGTCGCAAGCATCGCAAAGCACCTGCCCGTGCCGCGAAGCAATGCGTCCTTGAAAATCCTGTCACTGTCTGTCAACTTCATCTTTCTAAATCCTGTCAATCCTGTTAATCCTGTCTAAAAAACTCCCGCTATGCCTCTCGCAAACATCGTCCGCGAATTCATTTCGCAGAGCCCTTCGCCTCGGCTACGAGGTCAAGGGTCGTCTGCCACCAGTCCTTCACAAGACGGCGCAGGTTGTCGAGGCGCGACGGCTCAGGCAGAAGTTCGCGGTTCGCGAGGCTGACTACGCCGACCGCGCGCTGATAGTCCCAGAGTTCGCGGATGTAGTCGAGCCGCGCCTCTGACGGGACGACAATCGGAGGGAATCCTGCCGCGAGGACGGGCATGTTCGCAAGAAGCCGGGCGAGTCGTCCGTTTCCGTCAAAGAACGGATGCACCCTCACAAACGACACATGGGCAAAGAGATAGGCGTCCAATGCCGCCTCTTGCGTTTTGACGACCTTGAGAGCCTTGTTGAATGCCTTAAGCCAATCGTCCATAAGCCAAGGCGTATCGTCCGCCGTCGCGTATGGCATGTAAACGCTTTTGCCGTTCTCGGCACCATACGTGCCATTGTCCTCGCGCTTCCATGATCCGACGGGACGGTAGATGTCGCGCGACTCCTCTCCGACGACAATGCGGTGCAATGCAAAAACATCGTCTGCTGTTATCTTCTTCCTGCCAATCAGGGATTGGACGAAATCGACCCCCTTGGCATGCGAGACCACATCCTGGTGATCCTTGAGCGGCTTGCCCTTTACTGTTAGTCCGTAATCCATCACGGCCATCGTGTCGCCGAGCGAGAGCGTATTGCCCTCAATCGAAGTCGAGTCATGCGTCCAGACGGCTTTCAGCTGTTTGAGAAGTTCTCGCTTGCGCGTTTCCGAAATGCCGTCGAGAAAACTCTTTCGTGACAAGCCATGAGTCTTCATGAACGACGCGACTGCATTGTGGGAAACTTCAAGACCATGCCGAGACGTCATTTCCGCTGCGATGGCCCGAATGCTCGCTCCGCTCGCCTTTAGGTCCCTTATCTCCGCCTCGTATGGCGCGAGTTTTGACTGGAACGGCTTGCCGCGTGTAACAACTTTATCTCTCATAGCGGCAATATTGTACCAAACATTCACCACTCCTGCAATAGCACACTTGTTACATTTGTGAGCTGCCGCAGCAAATCAATGGCGACCGTTGACTAGTGGTACGGGAAATGGTACAATGTCCTCGTAAACTAATCGCAGGGAGAATGACATGCCGACACTTACGGTTACAGACGCACGCAAGAACCTGTTCGGACTCATTGACGATGTTGCCGAGGAGCACAGGGGATACTGCATCGTCGGGAAGCGCAACCAGGCGGTTCTCATCTCCATGGAAGACTGGAACGCGATTCAGGAGTCTCTCTACCTCAACAGCTTCCCCGGGCTTGCGGATTCGATTGTCGAAGGCATGAAAACGCCGGTTTCCGAATGCTCCACGGAGCTCAAGTGGTGAGCTGGACGCTCGTATACACGAAGCAGGCGCAGAAGGACGCAAAGAAAATCGCGTCATCCGGCCTTCGGCCCAACGTCGAGCGGCTCCTGGGCATTCTCGCCATCGACCCCTTCCGTACTCCGCCGCCCTACGAAACGCTGGTCGGGAACCTCAAAGGCGCCATATCCCGCAGAATCAACATCCAGCATCGCCTCGTCTACCAGGTTCTACAGGAAGAACACGTGGTCAAGGTTCTTCGCATGTGGACCCATTACGAGTGACGCCGCACGAATGCGGGTTATAGCGGATATTACGGCACGAATGCCGACGGAGGGACGACGGCTATCGCGGAATTATCGTAGTGGTTCGGATTGCGTGTGAAGAGCTGAGTGCACTCTATTTCATGCCTCACCATACTTTCCAGCAAGTTCGGCGGCAAGTTCGCCACGGTAGTCCCAATCTGCGGGAACGCTTCCTCGAGCCAGACCAAGCGCTTTCTTGGTCAGCGGCGGGCTCGCTTTCCGAGATTTCCTCAAACTATCCAGGAAGATAACAATGCCTATCACTGCCCAAATCCCGGCCACCAGAAAATTCTCCGAGGCTCTATAAACCGTAATCATCTCAAGATCCTTTTGCTCCCGGATGCTACATTCAATCGAGTCGCGAATTCTATCGGCCTTATTCCCAAACGAAGAAAGCCACGACATACGAAACCAATACTTCGACTCCAAAGCATCCCGACAGCATATAACAACATGCTTCTTCGAGTCGCCGTCAGATAAATAGACACTCTCAATCTCCGAAACAGGCACTCTTACCGAGGACTTCAGCTTCCAAAATCTCCTTTCCTCTATTATCAGCATTCCATCCTTTATGCTTATTGCATTAACACATGCAAATGCCAACAAAAGGAAAGAACAGGCTGCAACCGCATACGCGATCAAGCTTGTCCATCCAAAAATTCTTTTCTCGAACCTACCCATGCTATCAACCGCCATTCTTTGCGCACTTTGAACATTATCGGTATGGTGCCACAA
>JAFXEA010000458.1 GCA_017521065.1 Kiritimatiellia bacterium
CCCTTCTTGTCCGTCTTCAGCGTCAAATAACCATAGCCATCATCTTGATAACAAAACGCAAACGTGTAGTACTTGTCGAGGAAACTTGACTTCGTAAGCAGTTCCTTGTTCTGGCGCATGCCGTTCATTTCGCCGCCGCCGAGATACATGTCGGTGGTCTTGTCATACGAATCAACGATTCCGTCAATGGTGCCGTTTGGACGGAAGTTTACGTGGCACCATGAATCGTCCTTTGCATCGTGCCAAAAGCGGAACTCGGCATCAGATTCGTTTCCTTCGTCGTAGAGTTCATCAGAGAATTGATCTGCACCAGGATCGCACCATTCCAAACTGCCAGAGACGGAACGGGCACCTAGCCCGGTGAGAACTTTGCCGGAGACCTTGCCGGCCGAAGTGACGGAAAGCTCGAGAAGTGAACCTTCCGGTATCCACTCTTCATCGCATTCACAGTATTCATAGCATACACCCTGTGGACCAGAGCCAGCCGTGAGACCGCGATAGTCGCCTACCAGCCATTCAGGCAAAGGCATAATCTCGATGTTGACCGTCAGAGCCTTTGAAATCTTTGGACGAGCTGTGGCAACGATCGCGACCGAGGTCTTGCCCGCCTTCGTAGGAACGCCGGAGAGGACGCCCGTCTTCGCGTCGAATTTCAGTCCCGCAGGAAGCTTGCCGTCAAGTTTGTAAGAAAGCGGGAAAGCCGCATGCCCGCACTGGAGAGCATACTCCATCGAGCATCCAACGACTCCGCGCACATCTACATTCGCTTTTTCACCAGACCATTCATAAGCAGAGTAACCTCTGCCGTTCTTGGACGAGAGGTGGTTGAACACGATGTCATCGGCGGAATAGTCCGCAAGCGCCTTGAACACAGCAACGACATGTACCTTCCCGTCATCCGGACTAATGTAGTCTTTCAGCTTCCACGCCACTCCGTCGCTGTCCTCGACTTTCCAGGAGGCAGTTATCGCCTTGAAGGGCGATTCAGGGCCTTCCCAGTTCTCTTTGAACGCCCATCCCTGAAACGCATAGTCTTTGGCCTCCTTCGCCGTAAAGGTGATTGACTTGCCTGTTGCACGGCCGTCCTTAGAGCTCATCATGGCAGTGCCGCCTTTGGACGACGCCGTGCATTCGCCGCCCTTGATGGTCATTACGTCAATTACGACAGACGGAATATACACGAACCAAGTCGAATCATCATAGCAACTTGAACTATTATCGCCATCATCGCCCACACGCACCACCGCAGTCGTCGTATTGTTAGGGGCATCCCAATTCGGATCGGTGGAACGCCATTTAATTGTGTACTTACCAGCCTTTAACATGACTCTATCTTCACACTTGTACCAGGTCCTGCCACCATCCGGACTCCATTCGAATGCGTCATAGGGAGGTTCAATGGTTGTCCCGCCAAAACTGACGGGAGATGCACTTGCATAGCCTGTCAACCTCCCACTGGTCGATTCATCGATGTACGTCGGCTGAAGCGTCACTCCAACACCAGGCATAGTAAATTCCGTTTCGCAGTGTGACACATGAAAGTCCGGACCCAATTTGGCGCTTGACGGCGAGACCGTCCATTTCTGGAACACAAACCTATTGTCTCTGTTGTCAAAGGTGCACTCGTCCACATGCACATAGACATGCATTCCCTCCAGGAGTTCTACAGTGCCCTTACCTTCATGGCTCCCGCCATCTTTTATATCGGGCCTGCTCTGCAAGTCGAGATCATCCTCGCCGGAAGACTCCAAGGGATCCCACCTAACATACACAGAATCATCTTTAAGAGTAAGCTTTACGAGAGGCCGCCAATGCGCATAGAGAATAGGACCCCTCGGGAAGATTCTTACATCAAACTCGCCACAATTAGGCACCCGCTCACCACCCTCTTTCTCAGTCCACCAGCCCTCAAACAAGTATCCATTGCGAGAAGCTGAAGGCAGACTGTTATATTTATCGCCGTGATAGAACAACTGGACCGCGGCGGAAGCATTGCCACCGTTGGCATCGAACTTTACCTTTGTTATGCCAAATACCGAGAGTGTAAGTCCTCCCAGCAAAAGCCCAACAATAATTCTTTTGTAGAATAGAGACCCACGCCTCGGCTTTACCGCCAATGCAACGTCCCCCTCGTCAAGCCGTACGTGTGGATTTCCCGCACACGGCTTTCCATTGAGTGCTTTTCTCGTTATCATGGACTTCTTCCTTTCTGTCCCGTTTTATGAGTTGCCTTTTTGCAGTTATGGCACAACACCAAATAATGCCAAGCCGAAGGGCAAGTGCCCTTCCGCCTCGCAAACACACAGATGGTTTTGAGCCATTTCATTATTTACTTATTAGCAGCTGAGAAGCGACTGTTACAGCTATAGGAGTTTTTTTGTAGGGGCAGGGATGGCTAGGATAGTAGGGATAGGTAGGTATAGGCCGGGCTAGGAGTAGGGGCGGCTAGGAATCCTAGCCAGGCCTAGCCCGGCCTATAATGGCCTATAATCCTCCTATCCTAGCCTACCCTAGCCAGGCCTAGAATCCTATCTATCCCGCATCGTCAAGGCCACACGAAAGCCGTAGCCTTTGGTGTGACAATTCGGCTTGAGCCAAAGGCGGCGAAAAGCGCGGCAGTCCATCGTCTTGTCACCCCAACCGCCGCCGCGCAGAATGCGAAAATAGCCCCGTGCTATGCCCTTTGGATCCATCATCGGATGCGACACGCTACCAGCCCAGTCAAGACACAACTCCCACACATTGCCATGCATGTCATATAACCCCCACCGGTTGGGCAGGTAAGAACCAACCGTAGTATGATTCGCCGAATATCCTCCCCTGCCGTCGGCATGGTTTTCGCCATAGCGCCCCAGATCCTTCATGTCATCCTCGGAATTGCCGCCGTTGTTGAACGCGCTAGTCGTGCCCGCCCGGCAGGCGTATTCCCATTGGGCCTCGGTGGGCAGGTCGAAATCCAGTCCCGTTCTCGTTCGCAACATCCCCATGAACGAACTCTGATCGACGGCCGAGGAGGACGGCCACTTCGCGCCGTACGAGGAACCCCGTATCATATTGTAGGAAACATGCTCCACCGGTCTTTTGTCGCCCTTGAATTCAGAAGGATTCGCCCCCGTCACAAGTTCATACTGCTCCTGCGTGATTTCGAAGATGCCAATGTAGTACGGTTTCGTGAGCGTCGTCTCGAGCTTGCCCAGCATCGCAAACTTGCCGGATTCGATACGCCGCAGCACAAGCTTCGTCGTCTTGTACTCGTCGGTGTTGAACGTACCGCCTGGAATGTCTGCGGCATTTGACACGAATGAAACAGGGTAGCATAATGCCGAAGGACCACACGAGAGGTCAACCACGCAGTAGAGTCCCCTGCGGAGCCCTTCCTTCAATTCGTCTTGACGGCTGGCCTGCGATCTCATTTCGTCGAGAATTCGATCAAGCCGACTATCCTTCCTGTTCGATGCGCGCAGCGCGGATTCGACCATGTTCGCCATGTTCTGGGGCTGGATGTCGGAAATCGTGGTCTTGATGGTTCTGAGCACATCAATCGCCTCGTTGTATGCGCCATGGCCAACGTAAAAAGTGAACGCACCCTTGAGCAACAGCAGCCTGGCGGCCTCGGAAGCCTCCTTCTCCGCAAATCTCGCGGCGGCCCTGGCGACGTCGGCGCGCGTTTTGCTCCCGTTCCGCATCGCCTCCAGTGCAGGGTGCATCAGCTCCCACACTGATCCTTCGGCCTCCAGTAGCTCCTGCTTCGTCGGCATCGCAGCGAGCGACGCGGCCACCGCCGCAAGAAAAACCATGACAAATGACTTGATTCTCATATCAGCTATCTCTCATCGGAAAATTCCATCTCGATCAATGATATCGCCCGCTCCACGCGGAACTTGATCTGGCGAAGATAGTTGCCGTCTATGCCGAACCTTCTGCACACCTCGGCGGCCGGCATCCCGTCAATCACGTGCGCGCGGTAGACGGCCTTTGTCTTCGCCGAGAGCGCGGTTTTCGTGAGCACATGCTCCACCGCGGTCTCGTGCCTAGCCTTCACCCATGCAAGGTCGAGCGCGATTCCCTGCTCCGGCGGAACTTCAGGCTCGTCCGCCAAATCGTCAAGAGAGACAATGCCGTTCACGCCATGGCACTGCTCCCACCGGTATATCCCTATGAGCTGCCTGCGGATGAGCATCTTCAGGAACGTGCGGAACTGCGACTTGTCGGCATTGTACCTTCTTCCGGCCAGAATCTTCACAAGATGCCGGTACACTTCCTGGACCACGTCGTCGGGATCGTGATTGTGGTCGATCTGAACGATGAAATTCTTCATCACCGGCGTGTACAGGTCGAAGAAGCGCGTCCACGCCGCACCATCGCCTCCGCCAGTGGCCTCGTTTGCGAGTTTCTCCAGCAGCGTCTGCGACGTCGAGGGGAACTCGTTCATTTCACCACCTCGTATATTCCTTCCGCGCCAAAGGCGGAGCGGACGGCGTTCTCGTCGAACGACGACGCTGAGTGCCTGCGGAACGCAAGCCAGCACGCGGCAGATGCGACAACGGCCGCCGCCAGAACGACGGCAACGACGATGCGGCGCCTGCGCCTGGCGGCCTGCGCCATTGCCGTCTGCCCCATGAGCCTCTCGGCTATTGCGCCAAGACTGGTAGGGCGATCTTTTGGATCTTCGGCAAGCATCTGCGGCAGAACTTCCGACCATGGAAGTTCAAACACCTCCAGAAGCTGAAGCGCCATTGATCCCGGCGCGTACAAGACGCCAGTGAGAAGATAGACAATCATCACGGCGAGCGAATACACGTCGGCCGCGGGAGTGGACTCTTCGCCACGCTCCACTTCCGGCGCCATGTAGCCATGCGTGCCCATCACGAGTCGCGAATCCACCGATCCCTCGACCATGGTCGTCTCGGCGTTCACTTCGCGGCGCAACTCCTTGGAGAAGAGCCTCGAGACGCCGAAATCGGAAAGCACCACGCGGTCGTCGGCGTTCAGCAGCACGTTGCGGAGCTTTACGTCGCGATGGACAATGCCCTGGGCGTGGATGTAGTCCAGCGCTGCGGCAAGATCGCAGAACCACCGCCACACGCATTCCTCCTCCAGCGTGGACGGCTCGATGTCCGCAAGCGTATGCGGTGCACCGTCCTTGCCGAGCACGAGATCCATCACGAAATAAAGCGTCTTGGTGGCTTCGTCGAAGTTGAGGTCGACGACGCGCACGATGCGCGGATCGCCAAGCCGGGCAAGCACCCTTCCCTCGGCGATGAACTTCTCCCTGATGACATCGACATGGCCGTGGTCCAGCGTGAACGCCTTCAGCGCATAGTGTACGCCGAGGTGCGTATGCACAACCTCGTACACAGCCCCTATCGCACCTTTGCCAAGAAGGCGAACGATGCGATAGACGCCTATCATGTCATCTGCTTTTAAATCTGCCATGTCTACACCGATGCATCTAAGTCTTCTCTATGCCGTCCACCGACGGATATATATCATACCACACTTATACTTCGCTGGACAGCTAAAAACCCTCATAACAATCTCGCAAATTGAATCGCAAATTTGGCAAACCACTTATTGCCAGCGAATTAACTCCTAATTAGATTCCCCTGCAAGAATAGAAACAATGCATTGTCCAAATTGCTCGGCCTCCAAACTTTCTTCCACTGGATCGGCCGTCATATCACGATAATCCGCCCAAGCGGGGACGGGACACAAAGCAAGGGGAAGCCAAGACGTCAAAGACCTTTCCTGAAGTCTAAACTGCTCGTTCTTAATCCCAGCCGATGATTTCACCTCAATGCTATAATCAACATCCGCCGAATGATACCACGGCCAGATATTAAACGTCAAGAATGCAAGGATATTGTTGAATTGCGCAACGCCGCCATTGGCATTAGTCTTTGAGATAACAGCCTTAATCGAAATCGGTTCAGTACCTTCTGTACGAGTTGTGGCAAAGTTGCGTTTAAAGGGTCCGTAAGCATCAAGCCATCTTACCACTTTACGTCCACGTTCGATACTTCCTTTACCTGTAAAGAACGTCTTGCCCTCAGCTTTTTCTGTTTTAGAATGTAAAAATATCTCAAGAAAAGACGCGTCGCCATCAACCTCGAATTCTTCAATGTAATATTTTTTTGAAACGGAGGCACCGCTAAAAGTGTTGCACTTCGAATCGAAGCAAACCGCCCCGTTATGGAAACAGCCAGACAACAACGCTGTTCCAGCTGAAAGCGCAACCAATGCGTACAATCTAGTTCTATTCATTTTCATTCCATTTCTAGTTAATACTCAAAGAAGGCGAGGCTTACGGCCTACCGCGCCTCACAATCAACCTCATCAGCAGCCAAATCGCGCCGTCAACCAGCACGGCCAACGCCATCATAGAATGCACGAGAAACAACATCGGCAGCAACAAGCGGATTCCATCCGCATACCAGTTGCTCACCACAGGCACCATTCCCAGCAACAGGACAACCACCACGATGCCAACCAATCCCTGCCACATGGACGCAATGTCGA